>JAICXG010000153.1 GCA_025980625.1 Chthoniobacterales bacterium | reverse complement strand
GGGGACATCGAAGCGGCCTGGTGGCTCCTGACGCGTTGTTTCGAGCCGGACGCGCCGATCGCGAAACTCCATCGCAAGCTCGACTCGTGGGGACGCCGGCTGCGCGCGCTCGTTGGTGAAGCAAATTCCTCGCGCGAGCGATTGCAGGCTCTGACGAATTTTATGGCCCGCGACCTCGGCTTTCGCGGGAACGCGGAGGAATATTACGACCCGAAGAATTCGCTCCTAAGCGAGGTGATCGAGACCCGCCTTGGCATCCCCATCTCGCTCGCGATGCTTTATGTAATCGTCGGACGACGCGCCGGGATGCAGATCGACGGGATCAATCTTCCCGGCCACTTCATCGCGCGTTACGAGCGCATCCTCTTCGATCCCTTTCATGGCGGACGGATTCTTTCCCGGCCGGACTGCGAAGCCATCCTGGCGCGACAACGATTGAAAACGCAATCGTGCTATTTCGCGCCCGCTTCCCCGCGACTTATTTTCATGCGGATGTTGGCGAATCTCGTTTTCGTTTTCGATCGCACCGGCGCACGCCGGAAGCATGATCTGGTGATGAGTTGGTTGAAGGCGCTCGATCGCGACTGAGTTGTCATTGGCCAAAACCGAGTAACAGATCCTCGAGCGCTCGCTCTTTTCTGCGTCGCTCGCCTGCCGCGCGAGCCCGGCGCCGGTCGGGCCGGATGCGGCGGCCAGTTTTTGGCGGGTCGACCTTTCCGCCGATTTGCTCGACAGCGTGAATGGCGGCGCCGCGCAGAGACGCTTCCTGCTCGGTGCAAACATACAATTCCCGGCCTAACGAATCGGCCAGGATCTGGAGCGACGCCGGAGACTGCAGGATGCCACCGGAAACGATGATCTTCTTCGCTCGACCGGCAGCTGTTTCAAGCAGCGCGAGAATCTCGGCGAGGCGATGACAGCTTGCCGCAATTATCGCCCAGAAGAGATCTGCCGCGGTCGTCGCTTGCGTGATCCCAACAATGGCGCCGGCGATATTTTCCGGCCAGGTTGGGGCGCGCTCTTCCACCCAGAAGGGAAGAATCGTCAGGCCAGCGCCGCTGCGGTCGGCCGAACGGAGCAGTTTCTCGATCGTGCGGCTGTTGTCGGGCAGACGCAGTTCGCGCAAACACCAGGCGTGAAGGTTGCCGGCATTGCTGATCGCGCCGCCCAGCAATGTACGCTGCTCGTCGATGAGGAAGCGAAAAAGTCCGAGGGGCAGGGGGGCGTCGTTAGGCGGGATTGTCCGCACCGCGGCGCTTGTTCCGATGTTGATCGCGACGAGCCCGGGTCGGGTTGCGCCCGAGCCGATATTGCCGGCCGCGCCATCGCCGATCGCGGGGAGGAAGATTGTTCCGTCTGACTCAAGTTTATCGCCCAGGCTTCCAACTTGGGATGTCGTTAGGCCCGCGTGCGCGAGCAACTCGTCGTCCCAGCTACGCCGGCCGGTGTCGTAAAGACCAGTCCCGCTTGCCATCGAATGGCTGCAGCCGCGCGCGCCAAAAACTTTTTCGAAAAGCCACTCTGCGGGGGAAAGCCAGCGCGCGACGCGGCGCACCAGTTGCGGTTCGGTGCGCCGGAGCCAGGCGAGCTTCGCCGGCCAAAAGGAGGCCCGCAGCAAACAGCCGGTGCGTTGCTGGATGGTCTGCTCGTCGAACTGCTCGCGCAGCCGGGCGGCGTCCGGCGCGGAGCGCGCGTCCGCCCAGGTGTAGATCGGGGTGAGGGGATCTCCCGCGCGATCGACGCCGAGCAGGCTATGCCAGAAGCCGCAACCGGCCACGACCGTCGGGTGGCTTCTCGTTAGGCGCGAGCGCGTCTGATGCAGACATTTTTTTGCCGCACGAAGCAGGACCGCTGGGTCGAGCTCGGCGGCGTGGTCGAGGGAGTGACGAACGCGATAAGTCTGGCTCGCTTTGGAGGAGCGGATGATTCGCGCTTCTCGATCAAAGAGCGCCGTACGAACCGAAGAAGTCCCGATGTCGATCGCTAAAACCAGCGGAGAAGTCGGGCGCGAAGAAGAAGGCATGCGGAAGGTTAAAGTTTTAGCTTTAGCTTTTAAGGTTTAAATCGAGGGCAGGCCTGCTCATTCCGCGATGAAAGCGCTCTTTTTGACTAACGAATACCCGCCCTACATCTACGGCGGGGCGGGTGTGCATGTCGATTATCTCTCGCGCGAACTCGCGAAATCGATCGAGGTGGAGGTGCGCTGCTTCGGCGATCAACGCTCGTTAGGCACGAATCCCGCCGTGCGTGGGTTTGAGCTGGATGCCGGCGCTTACACCTGTCCGAAACGGTTGCGCTCGGTTTTTGGCGCAGTCCAGCGTTGTCTTGATTTCAATACCATCGCGATTGAGGCCGACGTGGTCCATTGCCATACATGGTACAGTCATTTCGGCGGCATTCTGGCGAAGTTAAATTATGGGCTGCCGCTCGTCATCACGACCCATTCGCTCGAGCCGTTGCGTCCGTGGAAGCGCGAACAACTCGGTGGCGGTTACGACTTTTCTTTGTGGGTGGAGAAGACCGCGCTGGAAATGGCCGACGCGGTGATCGCGGTTTCCCACGGGACCAAAGCAGACGTGGAGCGCCTCTTCGAGGTCAGGCCTGAGCGTTTGCACGTTATTTATAACGGGATCGATCTGGAGGAGTATCGGCCGACCGAACGCAGCGACGCGCTGCTTCGTTTTGGGATCGATCCGGCGCGGCCGTATCTGCTTTTCGTCGGGCGGATCACCCGACAGAAGGGCATCGTGCACCTGGCGCGGGCGATTCCATTTATGGATCCGGGTTTTCAGATCGTGCTCTGCGCGGGTGCGCCGGACACACCGGAGATCGCGGCGGAAATGAAAGCGGCGGTACGCGCAGCGCAGAAGGAGCGGAGCGGCGTGATCTGGATCGAGGAGATGGTCGACCGGGAGGCGGTGCGGCAACTCTACTCACACGCGGCGGTCTTTTGTTGTCCATCGATTTACGAACCGTTTGGGATTATCAATCTCGAGGCGATGGCGTGCGAGACAGCGGTGGTGGCGAGCGCGGTCGGTGGGATTAAGGAAGTGGTGGTCGATGGCGAGACCGGTTTTCTCGTGCCGGTCGAGCAGATGAAGGAGAGCCCGTTTGAGCCGATCAATCCGGAAAAATTTGAGCGCGATCTCGCGGCCAAGATCAACGAGCTGATGGCGAATCCGGAGCTGCAAAAGAAGTTTGGTCGGGCCGGGAGAAAGCGGGCGGAAGAGAATTTCGGCTGGAGAGCGATCGCGAAAGAGACGGCGCGGTTGTATGAAGCGCTCGTTAGGTAAGCCTGAGCAGAGTCGAGCGACGCGGCGCGGCGAGAGCTTAACGGCAACGCCATCGAAGCCTCGATTTGGCCCTCGGCTCCACGCGCAACTGAGGTGTGTGGGGACATCAAAGGTGTATGGTTAGGCAATGTTCGTCGACCGGATCAAGGTGCAGGCAAAGGCGGGCAACGGCGGCCGCGGCTGCGTCAGTTTTCGACGCGAAAAATTCGTTCCCAAGGGCGGCCCGGACGGTGGCGACGGCGGCAAGGGCGGCGACATCATTCTTCGTGCGGACGAGCACATGGATAATCTCGCCGCCTTATTTTACGAACCGCTGATTAAGGCGAAGACCGGCGGGCATGGTCAGGGCAAACAGATGCACGGTCGCGGGGCGCCGGATACAATCGTGAAAGTGCCGGTGGGGACGGTCGTGTGGCGTGTCAACGAGCAAATGGGCGGGGCCAAAGAGTATGAAGAAGCGCTCGCCGATCTGGATCGGCCTAACGAAGAATTCGTGCTCTGTGAAGGCGGCAAAGGTGGTAAGGGCAATGTCCATTTCAAAAGTTCGCGCAACCGCGCTCCGCGTGAGTACACGGAAGGGGAGGAAGGCGAGGAAGGCACTTTCCTCTTCGAGTTACGCACGATCGCGGAGGTGGCGCTGGTGGGTTATCCGAATGCCGGCAAGTCGACGCTCCTGCGCCGGATCTCGGCCGCGCACCCGAAGGTGGCGGCTTATCCGTTCACCACGCTTCATCCCATGATCGGGGTGGTCGAGTTCGATGATTATCGGCGCGCGACGGTAGCCGACATTCCCGGGTTGGTTGAAGGGGCGCATCGAAATCTTGGGCTCGGTCACGCCTTTCTTCGCCACATCACACGCTGTCGGCTGCTGCTTTTTGTTCTCGACATGGCGGGGAGCGAAAGGCGCAACCCGATTGAAGACCTGCAGCATTTGCGGCGCGAGATTGATCTGTACGATCCGCGGCTCTCGCGCCGAAAGTGGCGGGTGGCCGCAAACAAAATGGACCTGCCCGGAGCGGCGGAACATCTCGCTGCATTCCGGGGCCGCTATCCGGAGCGCGAGGCGGCCGCGATTTCGGCGAAAAGCGGCGCGGGAATCGAGGAATTGAAACGCTCGCTCGATCGTTGGTTACAGGACGATGACTTTGCGCTTAGGGAATGTTCCTGTCGCAAGGCTGACGCTGGCAGCGAAGGCGATTCTGGTTAGACAAGCCCATGGCATGCGCTAGTAGTTCACAACTTTTTGCCGCCAATCAAATGCTAGCCAAAGGGGGTTCCCCATAATTTATGTCGAAGCTGGTCGTCGCGAGTTACTGCACAACTTTCCTCAAATCCGAGATGCTCCACATCTACCGCCAGGTCACGGCCCTGCGGGAGGTGCAAACCTTCGTCATGACGAAGAAGAAGCAGAACACCGACCGCTTCCCCTTTGATGATATCGAACTGATCCCGCCGCCGCGGCGTAATCCGCTGCGGCATGGATGGCTGAAATTTGTCGAGCGCCAGCCGCCAATCGTTTATCGAGGCGAGTACCAGTTACTCGCTGATCTGCTCCAACGGCGGGGCGCCGATCTCATGCACATTTATTTTGGCCACACCGGCGTGCATCTGCTGCCGTTCATTCGGTGTTGGAACAAGCCGTGCATCGTTTCCTTCCATGGCGCCGACGTGATGCTAAAAGCCGAGAGCCCGGATTACGCGGCGAAGTTGCGCAAGGTTTTTGACTCAGTCCCGCTGGTTCTGGCACGCTCCCGCTCGCTCGAGCGCCGGCTCGTTAGGCTGGGCTGCCCGCCGGAGAAAATCCGGATCAACCGCACCGGCATTCCACTCGCTCAGTTCCCAGTTTTACGCCGCGTCGGTCCGCCGGATGGGCAGTGGAAATTCCTACAGGCTTGTCGACTCATTCCGAAAAAGGGGCTCATGACCTGCCTGCGCGCTTTCGCCATTTTCCATCGCAATAATCCGCGCTCGCAGCTCCTCATTGCGGGAAAAGGGCCGCTGCAACCGGCGCTTGAAGCCCTCGCCACCGAGCTGGGCGTCCGTCCGTTCGTACACTTCACCGGGTTTCTCTCCCAGCCGGAGCTGCTCGAGCTCTATCACCGCTGCCACATTTTTCTACACCCGAGCGAAATGCCGGCCGACGAAAACCAGGAAGGCATTCCCAATTCCATTCTTGAAGCGATGGCGACGGGAATGCCCGTGCTGGCGACGCGCCACGGCGGAATTCCCGAGGCGGTCGAGGAGGGGCGCTGCGGTATTCTTGTTGAGGAACGCGATCATGAAGCGCTCGCTGCCGAGATGCAGAAGATCACGCGTACGCCTCATTCGTTCAGCGAGATGGGAATCCTCGCGAGCGAATCGGTTGCGTTGCATTTCGAGCAGGGGCACCACACCGCCGCGCTGGAGGCGCATTACCGCGAAGCCGCAGCCTTGGCGAAGCAAGCCGACCTGCGGGAAAGAACAGCGGTTCCATTAGTTGCGCCGGCGCCATTTCAGCAGGAAGGCGTGCCCGCAAAATAGCGGTTTGGGCCGCGCGATTGTCCTGGCTTTGCGCGAAAAAATTGCTCCGGAAAAAACTCGCCAAAGTCGCTTGTCAGCAATGACAACATGCTCTTCTGTATGCGCGACGTAAGCGGCCGCGAGGCGCGCGCCAGTTTCGGGCGTGTCGCGCTTCACCGGCAACCGGCAGCGCCGCTTTCCTTAACCCACAATGATTCCGCGCTATTTTCGTTTCCTGCCGCTGCTCCTGAGCATCGCCGCCGTCCTGATTTTCGGCGGCTTCGTGCCGCGCGCTCAAGCCGCGCAAGCCGCTCCAACTGCCGGCGCGGTGGCGGAAAAGGAGCAAGGCGTTTCGCTGAAACCAGCGTCGCTTTTCACGATCGGAAAATTCACCGTCACCAACTCAATGATCGTGACCTGGATCGTAGCGTTCGGGATTATCATTTTCGCCCAGGTTGCGACCCGCAATATCAAGCCGGTGCCGAGCGGGGCGCAGAATTTTTGGGAATGGATGGTGGAAGGTCTCTACAACTTTCTCGAGAGCGTGATCGGCCCGCACCTGGTGCGCAAGACCTTCTGGTTTTTTGCTACTATCTTTATCTTTATTCTTTTTCTGAACTGGTTCGGCCTCATTCCTGGCGTCGGTACGATCGGCTGGGGACATCACAATCCGATCACGGGACTCTTTCACGTTGATCGTCCGCTGCTCCGCGGAGCGAACGCGGACCTGAACCTGACCTTTGCAATGGCAGCGGTCTTCTTCGCGCTCTGGCTCGTGTGGGCGGTGCAGGAAGTCGGCTTCGGCGGCTTTGTCATGCATATTTTCGGACCGAAAGGTCATTCGAGGGGTTTTCTCAAGATCCTGATGATCATCGTCTTTTTCATGGTCGGCTGGCTCGAGGTGGTCTCGATTCTCTTCCGCCCAATTTCCCTGAGCTTCCGGCTTTATGGGAACGTCTACGCCGGGGAGAACATGCTCGACGCAATGGCGCACCTGGTGCCTTCGCTCTCCTGGCTGATCCCGATCCCGTTTTACTTTATGGAACTTTTGGTGGGCGTGGTGCAGGCGTTGGTCTTCATGTTGTTGACCGCGGTCTTCACTCTTCTCATCGC
>JAICXG010000316.1 GCA_025980625.1 Chthoniobacterales bacterium | reverse complement strand
AATCTTTTTTGCCGTCTCGGCGTTGGCCAGCAGATGCCCAATGACGGTTTGCACCGAGACCGGTTCCTCCTCAATTTTCCAGCAGTCGTAGTCGGTGATCATCGCCATCGTGGCGAGCGCGATCTCGGCTTCGCGGGCCAGCTTCGCTTCCGCCACGTTGGTCATACCGATGACATCGAAACCGTGATGACGATTCAGCTCCGATTCTGCGCGAGTGGAAAAGGCCGGGCCATCCATGTTGACGTAAATGCCGCCGTTGTGGACTTGGATGCCTAACGAGCGCGCTGCCTCCGCCAGCAGGTTGCGCAACGGAGTGCAGATCGGCTCGGCGAAACTGATATGCGCTGCGATCCCGTTTCCAAAAAACGTATGTTCGGCGCGCCGGCTTGTCCGGTCGACAAACTGCGAAGGCAAAAGCACGTCGCGCGGCGCGTATTTTTCCTGGAGGCTGCCGACCGCGGTCACACAAATGATCCAGCGCACCCCTAACAATCGCAGTGCATAGATGTTGGCGCGGTGATTCAGCTCGTGCGGGAGGATGCGATGGCCGCGGCCATGTCTCGGCAGAAAGTAAACTGTCCGCCCGGCAAACTCGCCGCCCACGATTGCGTCCGAGGGCGGGCCAAAGGGCGTTTCGATCTGCTGCTCCTGCGGATCGCGAAAGCCCTCGATGTGATAGAGCCCGCTCCCGCCGATGATGCCGATCGCTGCTTCCTGCGAATTCATGCGCGCGGGGATTATTCAAAATCAGAAAAGGTTGGAAAGCGGATTATCCGATTCGTTATGCTGCGGCGCGATGAAAACTGCTCTTCGGATGCGCGTCCTCGGCGTGATCGGCATTGCTATTTTCAATGAAGAAGGCGGACGAGATTGGAAATCGCACCGTGTTTGTGAGGTCCTCGCCGTCTGCGCGGCGCCGGCTGAGAGGGTCGTTAGGCACGATCCCCCGTCGACACTGTTATCATGCCGGACCGAACGGCCACCGGTTTCCAGCGACAAGACGCGCCAGTGAGTTCTCCCCTTTGACCTTTCGGCGCGCCATGTTTCTGTTCTCCTCTTCTGCTTCCAATGCCCAAGTTCTACATCAAGACCTACGGCTGCCAGATGAACGAGCGCGACTCCGAACAGGTCGTGCGCTCGCTTCTCGACCGTGGCTATGAGCTCGCGCCTAACGAGGCCGAGGCCGACGTCGTCCTTCTCAACACCTGCAGTGTGCGTGACATGGCGGAGCAAAAGGCGCTCGGGAAAATGGGCATGCTCGGCCGCGCGGCGCGGCACCGGCCGGAGAAAGTGTTTGGCTTTCTCGGCTGCATGGCACAGGCGCGCGGCGCGGAGCTGCTCAAGTTGATGCCGCATCTCGACCTGGTCGTCGGCACGCAAAAATTTCATCGCGTCGCCGATTACGTTGATGAGTTGGTGGATCGGAAACGCGATCGCCGGATGGACGACCCGCGTTTCTCGATCGTCGATACGGCAGAGGAAGAAGGGTCGCAGGAAAAGATCCGCCAGCACACTCTGCGTGCGCGACAGGCGAGCGCGTTTGTCTCGATCATGCAGGGCTGCAACATGCATTGCACCTTTTGCATCGTCCCGCGCACCCGCGGCGCGGAACGCAGCCGGACGATCGCCGAGATCGTCAGGGAAGTGCGCCAACTGGTTGCCGGCGGGGTGAAAGAGATCACACTGCTCGGCCAAATCGTGAACCTTTACGGCCGCCACGAATTCCCTTTTATAGCCGGGGGCGCTGACCCCGTCGGCAGGAAGAGCCCGTTTGTGCAACTACTCGAGGCCATCCACGCAGTCGACGGCCTCGAGCGTCTCCGTTTCACCTCGCCGCATCCCATTGGTTTTCGCGCCGACCTGGTCGCGGCTTTTCGCGCATTGCCGAAACTCTGCGAGCATGTCCATCTCCCTCTGCAATCCGGTTCCGATCGCATCCTCAAAGCGATGCATCGCGCCTATACGGCGGACAAATATCGGCGCCTCGTCGATCAGCTTCGCGCCATCCGGCCCGGGATTGCCCTAACGACCGACATCATCGTGGGTTTTCCGGGCGAAACGGAGGAGGATTACGTGCAGACCCGTTCGTTAGTCGAGGAGGTGCAGTTTGATAATGCTTTCGTCTTTCGTTATTCGCCGCGCCGCGAAACCCCGGCCGCGGAAATGCCGCAACAGGTGAGCGAAACGGTGAAAGCAGCGCGCAATCAGGACTTGTTGCGGGTCGTCGATGCCGCGGCCAAACGCGCTGCCCAATGCCTCATCGGGCGCACCGTGCAAATTCTTTGCGAAGGCCCCAGCAAAACCAACCCGGCGCGCCTGATGGGCCGCACCCGCAGCAACAAAATCGCGGTCTTTGAAGGCGATGAGAGCGATCTCGGCGAATTGGTTGATTTACAGATCGAACATGCGACCGGCTTCAGTTTGTCCGGCAGGAAAACCACGGCGGTCCGCGCCGGGATAGAGGAGCTTCAGCCGCGGCTCACGGCGATTTCATGATTTATCATTTTTCGCTGCACACGATGGGCCTGGTGGCAGGCGCGGTTTTGATTCTGCTGAGTCTGCTGGCAATTTTTCTGCCAGTGGAAAATTTTCTGCCGCGCTTTCCTCGTTCGCGGGCCGCGGGCGCGGCGCTCCTCACGATTGATCTCATCTGGAGCTTTTGGCTTCTTGCGACCATGGAGATGGGTGAATTTTCTGGGTTCCGCCGGCCGCTCCTGATTGTTCTGCCGATCGGTTTTTTTCTCGTTCTGCGCTTTGTCGATGAATTCCTCGCCGTGCGCGCGCTCGGTATTCTCTGTCTGCTCGCGGCGGAACCGCTGCTCGATGCCGCCTTTCTCCAGCCGCAGACGAGCCGTCTTTTCCTCACCGTGCTGGCGTACTTGATGATCGTCGCCGGATTAATCTGGGTGACGATGCCTTATCTCATGCGCGACCAACTCGACTGGAGCCTGCAGCAGATCGGCCGCTGGCGCTTTCTCTCCGGCATAGGTCTGGCCCTGGGCGTGGCGATCTTGGTCTGCGCCTTCGTCGCCTACTGAAGTT
>JAICXG010000032.1 GCA_025980625.1 Chthoniobacterales bacterium | reverse complement strand
CTTCAAGGCAAAGAAAAGCCAATCGCGCACCGACAAGGTGATTGCCAACGGAGTCACGATCAACAGTGGGGCGATGTTGAACCTGAGCGGTCAGACACAAGGGAGCCTGAGGCAAGGCCTGACTCTAACCGTGATCAGCAACACGAGCGCGAACCCGATCAGCGGCACCTTCAGCAACCTGCCTGACGGCGCGATTGTGACTGTGAACGGCAACAATCTCCAGGCCAGCTACGAAGGCGGCGACGGTAACGATCTTACCCTCACGGTCGTGCCGTAGTTGCAGTGACTAGACCGAATTAGCAGATCACGCGACTAGGATAGCGCAACCTTCCAGCTTGCAGTCCCCGTGAACCTCGCGGGTAGAACGTCCGGGGTGCCGATATGTTCTGGCTGGAGAGATGTAGGAGCAACGGCTCACAGCTCGTCCTCCTCTTCACGCCGGGAAAAGCCGATTCGGCGTGTCGCGCCGATCGCGGTGGCCGGCGTCACTGACCCCGGCTACAATCGCGCTGATGTGGCGCAGCTTTTTCTTCGTAACGCTGGTCTGGGCGCTGATCTATTTGCCACGTCTCGGCAGCCTCGAATTTAAAAGTGAGGAAGGCCGGCGCGTCTTACCTGCCGTGACAATGATCGAGAGCGGTAACTACGTTGTGCCGCAGATCGGCGGCGAGCCGTATCTCCGTAAGCCGCCGCTCGTGAACTGGCTGGTTGCGGGTTCATTCAAGCTCTTCGGCGTACGCAACGAATGGACGGCACGGTTACCTTCGGTGCTTGCGGTGCTGGCGGTCGCGGTGGCATTCCTTGGGATCGTCCGCCGCGCACTCGGGCCGAACGGCTCCCTCGTCGCCGCCATGATCTGGCTGACCAACTTCGGTCTGCTGGAAAAAGGCCGCATGATCGAGATCGAGGCGCTTTACGTCTCACTCACTGCTCTCGCGTTCATTTGTTGGCTGAGCTGGTGGGACGAGCCGCGCCGGCGCTGGCTGGCGTGGGTTCTCCCGGGCCTTTTTCTCGGGCTGGCGTTGTTGGCAAAAGGTCCGCTTACTCTCCTTTTCTTTTACGCGGTGGTGATTGCGGTTCTCTGGCAGGCGCACGAGGTGCGGCAGCTTTGGAGCGCTCCACATCTCGTCGGCGTGCTGTTAATGCTCGGGATTTTTGCCGGCTGGGCAGTGCCTTATTTCGAAATGACGCACGCCGGCCACGCGGCCAGCGTCTGGTCACGCCAATTTTCGGGCCGGCTCGAGGGCGAGAATTTCCATTTTGGCGACTGGCTGCTCAACATCCCGCGCGGTCTCGCTTACCTCCTGCCGTGGGTTGTGCTTTTGCCCTTCGCGCGCTTTGCGGCGCTCGAGGACGCGGCCGAGAAAAAATTCGCGCGCGCTTTGTCGTTAGGCATTGCCATTCCGTTCGTCGTCGTCAGTCTCGTTCCCGGCGCGCTGCCGCGCTATAACATGCCGTTGCTCGCGCCAGCCATCTGGCTACTTGCAATTTTCATTCGGGCCCACGCGCTGGTCTGGCCAATGCAACTGCGCCGTGCCATCACGTGGACGATTGTGGCCGTCACCCTCGCGATGCTGACTTACTCGATCGCGATCATTCCATCTTTGCAACGCCGAGAAAAGGTCCGCCCGATCGCCCAGAAACTGGAAGCGGTGATTCCGGCTCGCGAAACCCTCTACGCCGTCGAACCCGAGTATCAGCCGTTCCTGTTTTATCTGCAGCGGCCGATCCGATACGTGGACACAGTGAGCGAGCTGCCTGCCGATGTGCATTTCATTCTCGTGCAGCCCAAGGATGAAAACAACGTAGAGCAATCCACTCGCTGGCTCCCAAATCGCGCACGACCGGTCGCGAAGATCAAAGATTACCGCGGCAAGCGCATTATCCTGCTCGAGGTGACAGGAGTGCCGATCAACTCGAACCGCTGAAGACACGATCGCCAGTAAGAGAGAGGACAGCGGAGGATGATTATTGCGAGGTTTGACACGGAGGTCGCGCAAGATTTCGTTAGCATGCTAACGATGATCGCAATCGATCCCGAGACCGTTGGGCAACTCGTGCAGGAGACCGCTCGCGTCTGGCGCAACAAACTCGACCAGCGCCTCCGACCGCTCGGCTTAAGCCAGGCGAAATGGCGCACCCTCGCTCATCTCGCCCGCGGTCATCTCACTCAACGTGATCTGGCTCAGCGCCTGAGCATTGAGGAACCGACGCTGGCGCGACTCTTAGTCAAACTCGAACAGGACCGCTGGATCAAACGCCAGAGCGCGCCGGATGATCGGCGGTGCAAGACCGTTCATCTCCAGCCAAAATCGAGTGCGCTGCTCGAAGAAATTCAGAAAACCGCGCGCGATCTCCGCCACGAACTGGTGGAAAAGATTTCGCCACGGGACCTGCAAACGTGTCTGCGCGTGCTGACCGAAATCCGCAACCGCGCTTCAGGCATCGGCAGCACTGGTCAAGCGAACGGCGCCCACGGCAAGGCAAACGGGAAGAGTCGACACAAATGATCGCCGCAAACAAGACCGCGCAGAAGATGGGCACTGCTACTCGTGAAGCGGTAGGCAATCTCGAGACGCGCTTCGGCCGGAAAAAGCTTTACATCGGCGCCGGGATTGTTGCCCTGGTCATCGCGCTGATCTTGATCCGGATATTCAGCACCGGCCACAAAGCTGCGCCTCCACATCCGCCGCGGCCAGTCATGGTCGCGAAAGTGATCACGAAGGATGTGCCGCTTTATCTCGAGGAAATCGGCACCTGCGCCGCCTACGAAAGCGTGCAGGTGCAGGCGCAGGTGAGCGGCCAGATCATCGCCCGTCATTTCAAGGACGGACAGGATGTGAAAGAGGGCGATCTGCTTTTCACGATTGATCCACGCCCATATCAGGCCGTGCTTGATTCGGCCAAAGCCGACCTCATGCTGGCACAAGCCAACCTGAAGCGACAGGAGGAACTGGCCCGCAAGGCGGTAAGCACTCCGCAGGAACTCCAGACTGCGCAAGCCACGGCGATGAAGGCGCAGGCTACGGTCGATGCCGCCCAGGTGAATCTCGATTTCACTCAAATCCGTTCGCCGATCAATGGCCGGATCGGGCTGCGGCAAGTAGATGTGGGCAACACCGTCTCGGCCGGCGCCAGCAGCGCAGTGTTGGTGACAATCGACAATCTCGACCCGATCTACACCGACTTCACGATCGCGGAGCCGGACATCCCGGAGGTGCGCAAATATCTTGGCGGACCAAACGTGAAGGTGCTGGTGGAACCCCCGAACACCAATGTTCCCCCGCGCTCGGGAAGTCTTTATTTCATCGCCAACAGTGTGACGCCTGGCACTGGCACGGTGCAGGCGCGCGGCATTATGGCAAATCCTGACCATCTGCTCTGGCCTTCCCAGTTCGTTCACGTGCGCCTCATTCTCGATATTTTGAAAAACGCGATGCTGGTGCCGAATGACGCGGTGCAGATCGGTCAGAACGGTCCGTATGTTTTCGTCGTCAAACCCGACATGACACTCGACCTCCGGCAGGTCACGCCCGGGCAGCGGCAGGAGGGCGATCTCACGGTTATCACTAAAGGACTCAAGCCAGGTGAAACGGTCGTCACCGCCGGTCAGCTTCAGCTCGCACCGGGGACCAAGGTCGCGATCAAGTCGAGCAGCAACAATCCGGCGCAGCAACCTGTCGCCGACCAGGCAAACCAGGTCCCCTGATGGCGAAATTGAACGAGAGCGGCCGGCAGGACGGCGAGCAGCCTAACGGCGCGGCGGAAGAGCAACCGGCCTCGCGCATTCCCGAGCCGGGCGAGGCCACTCCGAAGAGGGCGCTGGTGCAATTTTCCAGCGGACTCTCCCGGCCATTCATCCAGCGGCCAGTCATGACCATGCTGCTGACGGCGTCGATCGTCGTCTTCGGCATCCTTGCCTACAATGAACTGGCCGTAAACGATCTGCCGGCGGTCGATTATCCCGTCATCCAGGTAAGGGTTTCCTACCCGGGCGCAAATCCGGAGACGATGGCGAACACGATCGCCACCCCGCTAGAAAAGCAGTTCACGCAAATTCCCGGCCTGAACCTGAGCACGAGCACGAACACGCAGGGTAGCACCAACATTACGCTGCAGTTTGATCTTTCGAAGAGCGTCGACGCAGCCGCCACCGACGTGCAATCGGCCATCCAGGCCGCGACCGGAAAATTACCCGCCGACCTGCCGAGCCCGCCCAGCTTTACCAAGACCAACCCGAACGATCAGCCGGTGATGTACATTGCCCTAACGAGCGACACCTTGAGCGATGGCGAGCTTTATCGTTATGCCACGACCGAGGTATCGCAGCGCATCAACATTCTTCCCGGCGTTTCGCAGGTGAACATCTACGGCGTTCAGGGGGCCATTCGCATCAAGGTCGATCCTGGGGCGCTCGTCACCCGCAGGATGACTTTCGATGATCTCGCGGCCGCCATCCGGTCCGGCACCTCTTACTCCGGCGCGGGGCAGTTCGATGGGCGCAACAACTCGATTATTCTGCGACCGAACGGCCAGATCACCACCGCCGAGGGCTACGGCAACCTGATTGTGAAACAGGATGCCAAAGGCGGAAAAGTTTACTTGCGCGACGTCGCCAAGGTGATCGACGGCCTGCAGGACGAGCGCACGTCGCGCCATTTCTACGCGCGCGGGTTCAGGCCGCCTGCATCCGTGGTCGTATTCGCCGTCTCCAGGCAGGCTGGAGCAAACGCCGTTGCAGTCGCCCGCTCAGTGCAGGCGCTGATCCCGCAGCTGCAAAAGGAACTCCCCGGCTCAATTCGTCTTCTGCCAACGTTTGATCGCTCGGCGTCGATTGTGAATTCGCTCAATGACGTTAAGGAAACTCTCCTGATCGCCTTCATCCTTGTCATTGGCGTGATTTACCTCTTCCTCGGCCGCGCGTCTGACACCCTTATCCCGATGGTCGCCCTCCCGATGTCGTTCCTCATCACCTTTGTCGCAATGTGGGCGCTTGGTTACTCGATTAACAATCTCACCCTTATGGCGATGACTCTCGCCATCGGCTTCCTGGTCGATGACGCGATCGTCTTTCTCGAAAACGTCGTCAGGCGAGCGGAAGCCGGCGAAACGATCTACCGCGCCACGCTCAACAGCGCGGGCGAAATCTCCTTTACCATCCTCTCGATGACGCTCTCGCTCGCGGCCGTCTTTATCCCGCTCGCTTTCATGCCGGGATTGTTAGGCCGGATCTTTCGCGAGTTCGCCATCACCATCATCATTACGATTCTCGCCTCCGGTCTCGTCTCTCTCACGCTCACCCCGCTGATGTGTTCGCGCATTCTGGCGGAGCGCGGCGCGGGCCATCGCGAAACCTGGACGCAGCGTTTCGTGAACAGCTTTTTTATTCCGATTCGCGATTTCTATGGGCGTACCCTGGACAAATTTCTCGATCATGGCTGGCTCGCGCTCCCGATCGTGATCGCTTGCGTGATTGGCGTCTGGTTCTTCTTCAAGCAACTGCCGTTTACTCTTTTGCCAACCGGTGACAGCGGCACGATTCGCGGTTTTTTCCTCGTCCAGGAAGGCGCTTCGCCCGACAAACAGCGGCAGATCCAGGACACGCTGGATCCCATTCTCCAGGCCAACCCCGCCGTCGATAAATACTTCACCGTTGCCGGGCGCGCCGGATTATCCACCGGTGTTTTCACCGTTCTTTTTCTCAAGGACCGCTCGGAGCGCGAAGACATCGAGACAGTCACGGCCGAACTGCGCAAGGCAACCAGCCAGATTCCGGGAATTTTCCCTACCTTGCAGCCTCAACCGGTCCTGCAGATTAACGTCGGCGCGACTGGCAGCTCCTTCGGTCGCTACACCTATGTGCTTAGCGGCATCAATCCCAACGAGGTTTACGCCGCAGCCGACAAGCTCGAGGCCAGGCTCAAAGAGTATCCCGGTTTTGCCAATCCGCCGCGTTCCGATCTTTTCCGCAACACGCCCAACCTCGACATCAACATCGACCGCGGCCGCGCCGGCCTTTACGGCGTCTCCACCACTTCGATCGAAAGCCTGCTCCGCTCCGCTTATTCGCAGAACTACGTCTACCTTATTAAGGAAGCCGATGACCAATATCAGGTCATCATTGAAGCGGCGAACAAAGACCGCTCGAACCCGACTGACCTTCGCCAGATTTACGTCAAACCGGACAACGGCACGAACAGACTGATCCCGTTGCAATCAGTTACCACCACAAAGGAAACCCTCGGCCTGCAATCGGTGAACCACACCAACCAGTTCACCAGTGTTACCTTCGGGTTTGACGTCAAACCAGGCTATGCCCTCGGCGATGTCCTCGATTACATCAACAAAACCGCCGCCCAGGTGCTCCCTCCCACCGTAAAGGGCGACCTGCAGGGTGAAGGCCTCGTCCTCGAGCAGCTCTTCACCGCGCTCCCTTTCCTCGTCATCGCCGCGGTCTTCGTCATGTATGTCATTCTCGGCATTCTCTATGAAAGCTACGTTCATCCGGTAACCGTCCTCTCGACTTTGTTCCCGGCCGTTGTCGGCGGACTGATGACGCTCTGGCTCTTTGGATCGAGCCTCTCGCTTTACTCAGTCATCGGCCTCTTCCTTCTCATGGGCATCGTGAAGAAAAACGGCATTATGATCGTGGACTTTGCGCTCCATCGACTCGATGAAGGCTACGATCGCCGCGGCGCCATTCACGAAGCCAGCATCGAACGTTTTCGTCCGATTATTATGACGACGCTCGCGGCTCTGATGGGTGCCGTCCCAATCGCGCTCGGCGTCGGCACGGAAGGTTCATCGCGCCGTCCGCTTGGCCTGGTGATTGTTGGTGGACTTGTGGTCTCGCAACTGATCACGCTTTATATCACGCCGGTGATTTACCTTGCGCTCGAGTGGTTCCAGGAACGCGTGCTCGATCGCGTCCCGTTCCTGCGCAGCGCACACACCCACCATGAAGCCGATGCCGCGCGGCAGTCCGGCGCGTTAGAGCCGGCGGGAGTTCGTTAGGTGGTTGGTTTGGGCGGGCCTTTCTGCCCGAACGGAGCACGCAAGCCGGGTGGCCCGCACAAACTCGAGTCCTATATTCGTTAGGCACGAGCGATCCGCTTCATCGTCTTCGATACCAGCCACCCCCCGTTCTCCTACAGATCGGTAAATGGGTCGCGCTGCGTGATCGTCCCGTGCGTTCCCTGTTGCTGGATCAACTTCGCCACCAATCCGGTCCAACCGGTTTGATGACTCGCGCCCAGCCCCGCGCCGGTGTCGCCATGAAAAAATTCGTGAAAAAGATAACGCTCGCGATCGGCCGCATTGCCTAACGAATCCCCGCTCGCCCGGAGAAACGGACGTTCGCCGCGCTGGTCGCGGAGGAACAGCTTGAGCAAACGATTGGAAAGCTCGTTGGCGATCTCGTCGAGGGTTATGAAAAGCCCCGAGCCGGTCGGGCACTCGACTCTAAAGTCGTCGCCGTAGTAATGATGAAACTTCTGCAGCGACTCGATGAGCAGATAATTGATCGGAAACCAAACCGGCCCGCGCCAGTTCGAGTTACCGCCGAAGATGCCGGTCTGCGATTCGCCCGGCTCGTAGCCGACCACTTTCTGTTCGCCTCGGACTTCAATCATGTAGGGATTTTTCTCGTGAAACTTGCTCAACGAGCGAACGCCATAATCACTCAGGAACTCGTTAGGATCGAGCATTCGGCGGAGGAGACATTTCATACGATGACCGCGGGTGAGCGCAATCAGGCGCCGGTCGCCGCTTCCCGGTTCATACCAGCGCGAGATGAGGCTGGCGAGGGCGGGCCGGTTCTCGAGATACCATTCAAGCCGCTCGCGAAATCCCGGCATGGCGTCGAGCAACCCGGGTTCGAGCACTTCGACCGCGAGCAGCGGCATGAGCCCGACTAACGAACGGACGCGCAACGGCAGGCAGCGATTGCCCGGCGTGTGCAGCACGTCGTAAAAGAACTCATCGGCCTCGTCCCACAGCCCAATCCCTTGGCCGCCGACATTGTTCATCGCGCCCGCGATCCCGAGGAAATGCTCGAAGAATTTGGTCGCGATGTTTTCGTAGACCGGGTTCTCGCGCGCCAGCTCGAGTGCGGTTCGCATCATCGTCAGGCAATACATTCCCATCCAGCTCGTGCCATCGCTTTGCTCGAGCTGGCTGCCGTCGGGGAAGGAGGCACTGCGATCGAAAACGCCGATATTATCGAGCCCGAGAAAGCCACCCTCGAAGATGTTACGGCCGCCGGAGTCTTTGCGGTTCACCCACCAGGTAAAGTTGAGGAGCAACTTGTGAAAAACGGTCTCGAGGAAAGCGCGATCGCCCTGCCCGGTGGCGCGCTGCTCGATCTTATAAACCCGCCAGGCCGCCCAACCGATGACGGGCGGATTCACATCACCGAAATTCCACTCATAGGCCGGGAGCTGCCCATTCGGGTGCTGGTACCATTCGCGCACCACCAGATCGAGCTGCGATTTCGCGAAACCGGGATCGACGAGGGCGAGCGGGATGCAATGGAAGGCGAGGTCCCACGCCGCATACCAGGGAAATTCCCAGGCATCGGGCATCGACATGACATTTTCGTTGTTGAGGTGGGTCCAGCCGGAGTTGCGGCCTTCCTTATGTTCGTTAGGCGGAGGCGGCTGGGTCGGATCGCCCTCGAGCCACTCTTCGACGAAGTAGTAGTAGAACTGCTTTGTCCAAAGCATCCCGGCGAGCGCCTGCCGCTGGATCGCGCGGTGCTCGCGACTCAGGCAGTCCGGGGCGAGCGCGCGATAGAATTCATCGGCTTCCCCCCGGCGACGCTCAAAGATCGCGTCGAATTCCGCAAAGATTTTCGCCGGGAGCGCTAACTCCGGCTCACCAGAAGCATCCCTTTCTGAACCGCCCGGGTCACCGCTCTGGGTGAAAAGATTGTGCAGGCGCAGCCTAACGACCCGGCTCGCGCCAGGACCAAGCTCCATCCGGTAATGCGCGGCGGCTTTGCTCCCGCTGCGACTCGGATCCGTCGCATGCGCGTTTCCCCTAACGATCGCGTCGTGAAAGGCATCCTTAACGTAGGTCAACTGGTTCGGAACCCCGTAGAGCAATTCCAGGTTGGACTCGTTTTCCGTGAAGAGCAGGTCCTCGGCGCCTTCGCAACCGAGGCGATATTCCCCAAGCGTATGGTGGCTCGCCTCGATCACCGCCACCGCGCCGGAATGGCCATCGCCTACGCGAAGGTTTGGGCGCAGACTATCGCGGCGCCAGCTCCAGGTATTGCGAAACCAGAGTGTCGGCAGCAGATGGAGCGGCGCCGATTCCGGCCCGCGGTTTGTAATCGTGGCCCGAATCAGAATGTCGTCCTCGCTCGCCTTGGCGTATTCGATTGCGATGTCGAAGAAGCGGTTCTCCCGCAGCACGCCAGTGTCCCAGAGTTCAAACTCCGGCTCGGTCCGCGAGCGCGCGGCGTTTTGCCTAACGAGTTCCTCATAGGGAAAAGCCGCCTGCGGATAACGATAGGTCATGTGCATGTAGGAGTGCGTCGGCGTGTTGTCTTCGAAAAAGAAAACCTCTTTCACGTCCTCGCCGTGGTTGCCCTGCGGTCCACTCAGGCCAAAGAGCCGTTCCTTCAGGATCGGATCGCGCTCGTTCCAAAAAGCGAACGCGAAACAGAGGCGTTGCTTGTGATCGGAGATGCCGCCGATCCCATCCTCCCCCCAGCGATAAGCGCGGGAGCGGGCGTGCTCGTGCGGGAAATAATTCCAGGCGTCGCCGTTCGCGCTGTAATCCTCCCGCACCGTGCCCCATTGCCGCTCGCTCAGGTACGGGCCCCAGCGATACCAGCGGGCTTCCGGGGGCGTGTTGCGCGCGAGCCGTTCCTGTTCGGCGTTCATGGAGACGGCTTTCCAATCCACTTCCCAAACCAGCCCAGGAAGCGCTGGTAACGATCCAGGATGTAGCTCGGCGTTTTCAGTCCATGAAATTGCCCGGGATAAATCACCAGCTCAGTCGGAACGCCTAACGAGCGCAGGGCCTGATACATTTGTTCGCTGTTGAGCAACGGGACGTTGAAGTCGCTCTCGCCGCAGAGAAATAGCGTCGGCGTTTTGATCCGGTCGGCGTGCAAAAACGGATACGAAACTTTCTCCCACACCTCCGGATGTTCCCACGGCCGGCCCAGCTCGTACTCGTAATCGCGAATATATTGATCGGTCCCGTAACCGGCGAGGATGTTGGAAATGGAGGCGCCGCTCACGGCCGCTTTGAATCGGGTGGTGCTCGCGATCAGGCAGTTGGTCGACATCCCGCCGTAGCTCCAGCCGCCGACGCCGAGCCGGTTCGGGTCGGCCAGACCGCGCGCAACTGCATCGTCAACCGCGGCCAGATCGTCCTGGACATCAACGCTTCCCCAGCGCGCGTAGATTCCCATTGCGTAATCCGTCCCCCGGCCAGTCGAGCCGCGCGGGTTCGGCAGGATGACGAGATAACCGTTGGCGGCGAAAAGCTGTTTCTCGAAATCAAATTCGTTCGCGTACTCGGATTGCGGGCCGCCGTGGGGGCGGAGAATCGCCGGTAATTTCGTGCTCGCCTTTTCGTTAGGCGGATGGACCAGGAAACCGTGCACCTCGGTTCCATCCTGGCTTTTGCAGCTGGTCTCCTCGACTTTGCCTAACGACACGCTGGCCAGCCAGGCGTCGTTCTGTTTCGTCAGGCAGCGGAGCTTGTCGTTCTCGACGGCAAAGATTTCGTAAGGGCGATCCGGAGTGCTGGCGCGGATGATGAGCTGGCCGCCCGGGCTTAGATCGTAGGCGGTAGTTTTGCGGCGGCTGGGAACGAGCGGCATTGGAGAGCTGCCCGGCTCGGCGGCCCCGGCTAAAAAGACGCGCACGAGCGTCTCGGTGCGATCGTTCTCTTCGATCACGAGGATCGATTTGCCGTCCGGACTCCAATGCGGCTGGGCCAGGTTGCGATCGAGACTCGGCGTCAAAATTTTCGCTTCGCCGCCTGTTGCGGGGATGATCGCGAGCGAACGCGTCGCGTATTCGATCTTCTTCGGATCGCCGCCGTGGATGTAGGCGATGGTCCTGCTGTCCGGGCTCCAGGCGGGGGCGCTTTCCCAATCGGGATGAGCATCGGCTTCGGGCGTGGTCGTAAGCTGACGCTCGGTTGCGCCTGGTTTCGGCTCGATCAGATAAATGTCCCAGTTCTCCGTGCGATCGGGATCGGCTCCGCGTTTTGTCACGAACGCGATCTGCCTGCCATCCGGCGACCATGCCGGGAGCAGATCATCATATTTACCGCTCGTTAGGGGATCGACCTTATGGGTGGCGAGCTCGAGCAGCTTTAAATGCGACCAGCGGTTCGTCAGGTAACCTTCGATGTCTTTTTTGAACTGGAACCGGTCGATCACGATTGGCGGCACGGTCTTCTTTTCCTTCTCTTTCTCGTGCGGCTCGCGCGGATCGGGATCGTGCACGACGAGGACGAGCCGCTGCGAGTCGGGCGCCCATGCGAAATCGTCCACACTTCCTTTTTCGCGGGTCAGTTGCTCGGCTTCGCCGCCCGCACTGGAGAGGATCCAGAGCTGGTCATTATCGCGCTCATCACCGCGGCCGGAAAGAAACGCGATCCATTTCCCGTCCTGGCTCCAGCGCGGATGTGTCTGCTGGTTTTCGCCAAAGGTGAGCGCGCGATTCTCCGAGCCGTCCCACTTCGCGAGCCAGAGATTTTTTGGCTGCTTATCTTTCGTTAGGTCAACGGTTCCGACGACATAGACAGCGCGTTCGCCATCGGGAGAAAAATTGGGCTCGTCAACATCGCGAATCGCGGCGAAATCTTGCGGCTTGAGGAGATGTGGGGGCGACGCGCCTAACGAAAATCTGATCGAGAAGAGGCAGAGAATAAACAAAGCACGCACAAGCATGCGCATCTTCTTAGCGCATCGCCGGGAGAACGCGAGAGTTAGTCGCGATTTGATTTGTCGTAGAAAAGGATGTTGACGAGAAGCGCGATCCCGCCCCCGGCGGCGACGAGAAAGAAAATGATTGCGAACCCAGGATAACCCCAGATGCGGAAGCTCGTCTCGACCCGCATCAACATTGCCGCCCCGACAATCAGCGCCGCCAGCACCAGACCCATGGTGATGCGATTGGCGACCTTCTGGAATCCTTCGATCAGGGTTCGTTCGTCGATCGCGTCGACGCTGACCTTGAATTGGTTGTCCGAAAGCGCGTCGAGGATCTTGTTCAGCCGCGCGGGCAGACGGGCGAGCAGGTCCTTCAATTCGAGTACGCCACTAAAGAGATTGCCCGGAGAAAGGCCCCTAACGAGCCGTTGTTGCATGATCTCGGCGGCGTTGCGCCGGATGGAAGCGTTCGGGTCGAACTCCGGAGCGAGAGCGCGGCCGACCTGATCAAGATTGAGCAGCGTCTTGCCGAGCATCGAGAGCTCGGGCGGGACGCGCACGCCGCTCTCTGCCGCCACTTGCGTGACTTCGAGCACGAGTCGGCCAACCTGGAGTTGTTCCACCGTCGCGCTCTTCTCCCTCGCGACGATGTCGGCAATGCGACTGGTGAATTGCGCGCTGTCGAAATCTTCTTTGCGATCGCCAATCTTGATCGCGATGTTCGCGGCCTCGTCGCCGTTGCCTTCCGCAATCGCAAGCAGGAGTTGGAGCAACTGCTCCTGCAATCTCGGCATAATGCGGCCGACCATTCCGAGATCGAGCAGCGCGATCCGATAATCCGGTGTGATGAAGACATTTCCGGGATGCGGGTCGGCGTGGAAGAAGCCGTGCACCAGGATTTGCTCGAGATAAGCGCGAAACATTTCCTCGGCGAGCGCCGCGCCGTCGAACTCCATCTTCGCAAGCGAGCTCAGCTCGGTGATTTTTTTTCCGGGCACGAACTCCATCGTGAGGACGCGCGAGGTGCAGTAATCGGCAACCGGGGCAGGAACGATAATGCGCGGGAAGGGGCGGAGTTTTTCGCGCAAAGTCGTGAGGTTGCTCGCTTCCTGCCGATAATCGAGCTCCTGCAGAAGACTGCGACGGAATTGCTCGAGGAGCTGGCAGAATTCGTAGCGTTTTCCGAGTTCGGTGTGCGCATCGAGAAACTCGGCGATGTCGCCGAGCGCCTCGAAATCTTCCACCATCCGTTCCCGGATGTGCGGGCGCTGCACTTTGACTGCGACCGGACGCCCGTCGCGCAAGGTGGCGTGATGGACCTGGCCTAACGATGCTGCTGCCATCGGCTGGTCTTCAAAATGGGAGAAGGCTTTCGAGAGGCGGACGCCGAGCTCTTCGCTGACAATTTTCTCGACCTCGCCGAAGCCGAATGGCTCGACCTCGTCCTGCAGCCGTGAAAGCGCCTCGAGATAGGGCGGCGGAAGCAGTTCGACGCGGGTGGAAAGCAGTTGCCCTACTTTGACGAAGGTCGGGCCGAGCTGCTCCAGATCGCTCGCCAGCTCATTTGCCTTCGCCGCCTCCTGCGGTGGCACGCGCTGCTCGGCGGCAAGGGCTTCCGTCAGCCCGGTCGTCTTCACGAGATCGGACCGGCCGTATTTCATGAAGATCCAGGCGATCTGCTGGTATCGCTTGAGGTGTTGTGGCTTCAGTGAAATGCCCATCGTGCGGCGGGTGTAGCCGTCCAAGTTTTATAACGGAATTGGCCGGTAAAACGGCCCCGTCGCCGCGCCGAGGGGCGGCAGCTTAGGGGCGTGATTCTGCGACGAAGTCGTTAGGCGAGAACCTGCGGGTAACTCGCCCGATCGTCCGCTTCGAGCCATTCGAAGAGCGTCGTCGTCTCGGGAGTGAGGCCCAGCTTACGCGTCTCTTCGACGAAAAACTCGCGCTTCTCCGGATCGTTATAGAGAGAGCTCCTGCGCGTCTCCTCCGCCCAGCGCTCCTTCTCTTCGGTTGATTTCTTTTCTCCGTGCGCGTCGACCCATTGCACCATCTCGTCGTCATCTTTGCCTGCCGCGACGGCTGCTTTGAAGTCGTCTCCTTTGATCCCTTTCCAGCCGAAAAGCATGTTATCGAGCGGACAATCGAAATGATATCCATCGATGTCGCCCGACAGCAGCGCCCGGCATTTGTCGAGAGTGCGCGCGAGGATCACATACCCGCCGAGTTCCAGATTCGGGCTGCGCGGCGGTTCTTGCGTGAGGTCTTTGCCTTTTGCTTGTGTGTTCATGACACAACCAAATCGCGCCTGGCGCGCGGCACGCGCTTAAATCAGTCGCAAAGGGACGCAGACGCGCGCCGGTTTTCGAATCGCTCATATGAGCCAAAAGAAAGAAATTATTTCGACATTGAACAATCTTATCGAAACGCTGAAAGACGGGCAGGAAGGTTTTAAGCAATCGGCCGGCGGCGTCGACGATCCGCAGCTTAAAACCCTGTTCGACACGCTGTCGTTGCAGCGTTCGCAATTTGCCGGCGAACTGCAAAGCGAAGTTGTGAATATGGGCGAGCCGGACCCGGAAGATTCAAGCAGCGCGACCGGGGCAATGCATCGCGCCTGGATCAACATCAAGAGCGCCGTGACCAATCACGATCGCCATGCAATTCTGGCCGAAGCCGAGCGCGGCGAAGACGCGGCGGTGGACGCCTACGACAAGGCGATGGAAGAAGAGCTACCCGCGCCCATCCGAGAGATCGTTAGGCGGCAATCGACCGAAGTAAAGAGGGCACACGACAAGATTCGCAGTCTGCGCGACGCGACGGCCCAGACATAAGCTGACAGAGCCAGCAAGATAGGAGCCTTTCGCGGTCCGCATCCGGTAGGTAAACTACGGAAGGAAGCGGCGGGAGTTTCGGGATTCCGAAGCCTTCTTGTGAAACGCCGGTTTTTCAGCATTCAGTTTTCGTTTTGCGATGACACTTCTTCAGACTGCCCGCCTCCGCCTCCGCGAAATGATTCGGGAGGACGCGGTCTTCCTGCACGAGATCATGAACGAGCCGGAATTCATCGCCAATGTCGCCGATCGCGGCATCCGTTCGCCGGCGGCCGCGGAGCGCTGGATGGAGGAGAAGATCCTGCCCAGCTACGCGCAATATGGCTTTGGATTCTATGTCGTCGAGTTACAAGGGACGGGAGAGCCGGTGGGATTCTGCGGATTCGTGAAGCGTCCATCGCTCGAGGATGTCGAGATTGGTTACGCGATGCTGCGCCGTCATAACGGAAAAGGTTACACCTATGAAGCCGCCGCCGCGGTCTTGGCCTACGGTCGCGAGACTCTGCGCTTAGCGCGAATCATTGCAGTCACCGCAAGCTCCAATGCAGTCTCGATTTATCTTCTGAAGAAGCTCGGCTTACGATTTGAGCGCATGGTGCAATTACCCGAGTTTGAGCATTCCTTGATGCTCTTCGGCTGACCAGCTCCCGACTGGGATACGTGACGGCCGCACCGATCCACTCCGCTGCCTAACGAGTGTGCCCGGTGGGCGCGGCGAGATGCGAGGTCAACAGCCGCATCAATTCCCTCCCGGTGCGCAACTCGCCGGTAACTCATCGCGATGGCGAAGCCGAAGGTGTAGGTGTTATCTGCGGATTGCTTCGGTGTCTGGCGCGTTGTTCTTTGCGCATCTCGCGATTCTGCATCGCTCGGCCGCGGTGATGGTGGTGACCGCGATGCGGGTGCAACTTCCCCGGAGTAGGTGAAGCAGTCGGAGCTGGTGTGCCCAAAGGCGTGGCGGCGGACGAGGGTTGCTGCGCGTTGCCGGATAAGGTTAGCCCGGCAATGAGCGCGGCGACAAAGAGCAGATGAGTCAGTTTCATACCGGATTGGTGGTGACGCTCACGTCTACTGCATTTTCGCTCGAATGTCTTGTGCGCGTGTTAGTCTCCAGCCATCTCGTAAACCTCGACCAATGCGATTGCGGTCGAGCCATCGTTATTCGTTACGACGGTGGTGTATTGCCCTGGCTCGAGCCGGACAAGGAGCGCCGCTTCCTTTGCGTCCTGCGGAGCGAGGCCGCTCGCTGTGATTTGGGCCGCGTTCGCGTTTGTGCCCCAATCGTCATTCGCGGCCAGCGCAGTCGAGCCGGCGAACAACTGCAATGCTGGATCGGCCGCTGCCGGCGAGACACCGGCGGCAGTGAGCGACGGCCCGATGGCACGGATTATCACCGTCTTGGGTCCGCCGGTAATGATGAAGCCGCCGATCAGTTGACCCTGTCCTGGTCCAACGAGACCGCGGGTCGAGATGTTAGCCATGCGATTAGCAAGGGACTCCTTGAATGAAGTGACTGTGAAGGTGCCGTCGCTCGTCGTGAAACTGCCGCTGAACACTCCATCGACGATCGTGAATGTGCCTGTGATCGGCGTGCTACTGCCGATGGAATGATCGAGAGTAAAGGAGTAAGTGGTGGAACCATCTGCCGGCACTGTCACGGTGCCATAACCTCCGGTGCGCACACCGGCGGCGTTTTCCACCATTACGATGTTGTTTTGCGCGTCGATGATGAACATCACCGTCGTCCCGGCGGCCACGCCTTGGACCACACCGAAGTAACGTCCAGCCGCCGCCGTCGCGCCGAACGTTTCTACGTGCTCGGCCGTGAACATCTGATCGCCCAGCGTGACGGCGATCGAGTTCTCGTTTGCGTTGCCGGCGATCGCCTGCCCATTTGTCAGGGTAAAGGCGAACGTGCCATTGCTGAGCAGGCCCTCGGCGAAATCAATCTCCTGCCCAGTGGTGTCAAGGATATTGATCTGCACATGCGTGTTGGACTCGACGTAAAGCACGGCCAGCGCACCGGTCGCGGTGGTCCCTTCATAGAGACCACGCAGACTGAGCCCGCCATGTTCGACTTCGCCGCCGTCATCATCGCCCTGATCGTCGTCTCCGTCGTCGCCGTCGTGATTATCACCCGGGTCCTGATTGGGAGTGGCTGATGGTTCTTCGTGCGGAGTGCCACTAGGCTCTTCATGCGGGGTGGCGGTCGGCTCAGGTTCAGCGAGAGCAAATGGCAGAGCGCCAAGGGAGAAAGAACAAGCAACGGTGAGAAGGAAAGTGCGGATCAATTTCATAATTTGCTGTCTCCAAGGTATGGCTCGTTCCAACTTCGATTATGGAAATTATGAGCAGCTTGCGTTCCCCACTCGCTTCTCCAGGGCAAACCGCGACCCTGAGCAGCCCCAGATAATCTGTGTTTCCTCTTACAAAAACGTAAGGCATTTGCCCTCGTGAATGTCAGAAAAGAAGCTTG
>JAICXG010000367.1 GCA_025980625.1 Chthoniobacterales bacterium | reverse complement strand
GCCGAGCTGGGCGCGTTCCTGAGCGGAGCGGAACCGAAAGTCGTTAGGCGAATGAAAGCCTTTGGCGCGAAAATCGGCACCGCCTACCAAATTTACGACGACTGTCTCGATATCGCGGGCACCGAAATCGATACCGGCAAAACTCTCGGCACTGATCTGCGCAAAGGAAAGCTCACCCTCCCGGTTCTCATTTTGCTCGACTCCGCTTCGGCGTTCGATCGCGAACGTTGCTGCGCCCTCGTCCTCGAGGGAAAACTGGAGGAAGTGACCGCGCTGCTGCAAAGCTCGTCGAGCGACGGCGCGCTCAGCAGCGCGACGGACAGCGCGATCGAACTGATCCGCGACGCCCAGGGCGAACTGGCGCCGCTGCCGGCGAATCGCTATGCCGATTCGCTCTTTGCTTTGGGTGAGGCATTGCAGGAATTGCTCGAACAATTCCGCAGTTGACCGGCCGCGAACCGCGCCGGACCTCCCGAATTTGAAATGACGGCGCCGCTCAAAATCCGTGAGATGCCGAAGGAAGACCGGCCGCGGGAGCGCCTCGCCGCGCGCGGGGCAGGTGCTTTGAGCGATGCCGAACTGATCGCCATCCTGCTGCGCACCGGGACAAAAGGCGCGAACGCGGTCGATGTCGCGCATCAGTTGATCAAGGAATACCGTTCGTTAGGCAAGTTGAGCCGCTGTTCGGTGAGCGAGCTGGCGAAAATCAAAGGCGTCGGTTTTGCCAAGGCCGCGCAGCTTGCCGCCGCCTTCGGGCTCGGGCAGCGCCTGGCGCGGGAAAACTTTGTCGAACAACGGATCGAAAAACCGGAACAGGTCTACGAACTGCTCGGCTTCGAAATGCGCGCGCTGCACAAGGAATCGCTCCGCACCATTCTGCTCGACACGCGCTACAACCTGATCCGGGTCGAAGAGATCTCGTTAGGCAGCGTCAACGAAAGCATCGCCCATCCGCGCGACGTTTTTCGGCCGGCCGTGATTCATTCCGCCTACGCCGTGATCGTGGCACACAATCATCCTTCCGGCGATCCGTCCCCGAGCCAGGCCGATCACAGCCTGACGCGACGGCTCCGGGAAGCGGCCGAGTTGCTCCAGATCAAACTGCTCGATCACATTATCATCGGCGCGCCTAACGAAAACCGCCCGCCCTATTTCAGCTTCAAGGAAATGGGCGCGCTGTGAAGATCCATCCGACTGCGATCGTTGAGCCAGGGGCGCGTCTCGGAGAAGAAGTGGAAATCGGGCCTTACGCCTGCATCGGCGCGGAGGTAGAAATTGGGCCGCGCACAATTATCCAATCGCACGCAGTAATCGAAGGTGCGGTTCGGGTGGGCGCTGACAACCGCATCGGCCACGGCGCGATCATCGGGGACCTGCCGCAGGACCTCAGTTTCAAGCCCGGAACGCCCAGTTCGGTCGAGATTGGAAAGCGCAATGTCATTCGCGAGCACGTAACGATCCACCGCGGCACCGCCCCGGATTCGGCGACGCGCGTGGGCGATGACAATTTTCTCATGGCCGGCGCGCATCTTGGCCACAATTGCACTCTCGGGAGCAGGATCATCATTGCGAACAACTGCCTGCTCGGCGGTTACGTCGCGGTGGAAGATGGAGCGTTTCTTGGCGGCGGCTGCGTTTTCCATCAGTTCATGCGCATCGGCCGGCTTGCAATCACGCAGGGGCGGTCCGGCTTCAGTAAGGATATTCCGCCGTTCTGTCTCGCCGCGAACCGTAATCGGGTGGTCGGCCTCAATGTCCTCGGCTTGCGTCGCGCCGGCTTTACCTCCGAGCAGCGCACCGAGATCAGGGAGGCGTTTCGGTTGCTCTACGAGAGCGGCTTGAATGTGAAACAGGCGCT
>JAICXG010000182.1 GCA_025980625.1 Chthoniobacterales bacterium | reverse complement strand
TGAAAGCGGGCAAGCTGGAGGAGGGCAGCAACATTTTTACCGTCAACCTCGCCGCGGTGCACGAGCGGATTCAGCAGCTCGCCCAGGTCGACGAAGTGCAGGTCGAACGGAAGTTGCCTAACGAGATCGACATCACGATCACGGAACGCAAACCGATTGCCTGGATCACGAGTGAGAAAAGCGTGGCCGACCCTTTTGCCTCCGATGCGGCTTTTCTGGTGGATGCGCGCGGCACCTTGATGAAGGAGAAAAAATTGCTCCCGGAATATCTCGCCTTGCCCTTGATCACCGGCTGCTCCGAGGAAGCGCTCGACCCGGGCAAAACGATCGAGTCGTTTGAGGCCAGGGCCGCGCTCGAGCTCCTCCGCCTAACGACCACGAGCTTCATGCAAACCCGTTTCCAGATTCGCGAGATCGATCTCTCGAAAGGTTATTGCCTTGTGGTGACAGACAAGAACCACGCCCAGGTCACCTTCGGTTTCGACGATCTCGAGGAACAGATGGCGCGGCTGGAACAATTCCTCGTCTACAGCGACGACTCCGAGCGCGAGATCGCGACCGTCAACCTGCTCGTCGCGCGCAACACGCCGGTGACTTTCGCCCAGCCGGCTGCCGAAGTGATCGGGCAGATCGAGCCGCCGAAATCAATCACGACGAAAACCACGCCTAACGAGACCAGGAGCGAGGAAGGCGAACCCGAGATTCGCAAAGCCCGGCCGGTCCAGAGCGCGACGCCGATCCCGGTGCGCAAGGCGCTGCCCTACAGTCCCGGGGTGAAAAAGTTTCACGCCAATCCGGCATCGCTCCCGGTGCGAAAGGCAATTCCACTTCAACGTTTCAAGCAGGAAGGCAAACCTAATGGCTAGCAGCAACCTCATGGTCGGTCTCGAGATCGGCACTTCGAAAATCTGTGTCGTCGTCGGCGAAGGAAAGCCCGACGGCACCCTTAAGATTCTCGGGGTCGGCCAGGCGCCCTCGCGCGGCGTGCGCAAGGGCGAGATCGTCGATTTCGAGACCGCGATGAAATGCGTCCACGAAGCGGTCGTCGATGCCGAGGAGAAAAGCGACATCATGATCCGAAGCGTGTATCTCGCGATCACCGGCGGTCACATCCAGAGCTTCAACAACCGCGGCTGCGTCCTTCTTCCCGAGGACCGCGACGAGATCGACGAACAGGATGTGGAAGACGTGCGGGTGAACGCGCGCGAGGTCAGCATCCCGTCGCAGAACGCCTTTCTCCATTCCATCATCCAGAGTTATCACATCGACGGACAGGATGGCGTGCTCAGCCCGGTGGGAATGTTAGGCCAGAAACTCGAGGCCGATTTTCACATCATCCACGGCATGCGCAGCCGCATCCAGAATTCGATCCGCTGCGTCAAGGAATTGCCGCTCGATGTCGAGGACGTCGTCTTCGCGCCCTTCGCCGCCGCCCAGGTCGTCCTCACACAACACCAGAAAAATCTCGGCGCGCTCGTCATCGATGTCGGCGGCGGCACGACCGATTACATTCTGTATAACGACGGCGCGGTGCGACAGAGCGGCGTCCTCGCGGTCGGCGGCGATCACATCACGAACGACATCTCGATGGGCCTGCGCATCCCGATGACCCGGGCGGAGAAATTGAAGATCGAGGAAGGGAGCACCGTGCTCGGCAATTGTCTTCCGGGCGAAACCGTTTTGCTCAAGGACGACTCCGGATTCGCCGGGAAAGAGATCGAGCGCGAGACCTTGAATACGATCATTCACATGCGACTGCGCGAGAGTTTCGAGCTGCTGAAAAAACGACTCGAAGACGAGCCCTTCCTCAATTATCTCGGCGAAGGCATTTTTATCACCGGCGGATGCAGCCAGCTCAACGGGATCGACAATCTGGCGGAGGAAGTTTTCGAAATCCCCGCGCGCGTCTGCCACGCCCAGACAATGTCGGGCCTGACGAGTGCGTTCGAGAACCCGCAGTTCTCGGCCGCGATCGGCTTGATCAAATACGCGCAGGCTGTCCAAGCCGATCGGCCGGCGCGGGGCGGCATTCGCGGGCTCGTCGGCAAGTTACTGGGACGGATGCGATGAATCATCACGTTGTCATCCTGAGAGAAGCGCAGCGGAGTCGAAGGATCCCGTGGAGCTACCGTGAAGCAACCTCGCCCGATTGGCGAGCGGTCAACACTGCTGGTTCACTTTCATCGCAGCCAACCTTCATGGTTCCTGCACCGGATCCCTCGACTACGCTCGGGATGACGACGATTGCTTAGCCCTGCCTAACGAAAGCCTAACGATATGATCCAACTCAGCCGTAACTACAGCCTGCCGGAACGCAAAGAGGACGACCTCGCGATCAAAATCGTCGGCGTGGGCGGGGCGGGCGCGAACGCCCTCGACCGCATCGTGCTCGACGGGATGGAACACGCCGAGATGATCGCGCTTAACACCGACGTGCAATCGCTCGCCGGCTCGGTCGCAACCTGCAAATTGCAGATCGGCCGCGGCGTCACCCGCGGGCTCGGCACCGGCGGCGACCCCGAGCTAGGCTTCAATGCCGCCCAGGAATCGGCCGAGGAAATCTGCGAGACCTTGCGCGGCGCCCGGATGGTTTTCATCTGCGCCGGGCTCGGCGGCGGCACCGGCTCGGGCGCGGCGCCGCGGATTGCCGAGCTGGCGCGCGAGCACGGCTCGCTTGTGCTCGCGTTCGCGACCCTGCCGTTCGTTTTTGAGGGAAAGCGACGCTGCCGTCAGGCGATCGAAGCCTTGCAGGAATTGCAGCGCGTCGCTGACGCCGTCATTTGTTTCGAGAACGACCGGATGGGCGACATCGTCTTGCCCAAAGCCGGCATCCACCAGGCCTTCGCGGTCGCCGATACGACGATCAGCCAAAGCGTCCGCGCGATTATCAATGTCGTTAGGCGACCGGGTCTCATCCGGATTGGGTTCGACGAATTGCTCGCCGCACTTCGCAGCCAGAACAGCCGCTGCCTTTTCGGCTACGGCGAGTCCGACAGCGACAATCGCGCCCACGAAGCGCTCGCCCTTGCCCTCAGGAACCCACTGATGGATCGCGGCAAAATGCTGAGCGATGCGCAGGCCGTCCTCGTCCAGATCGCCGGCGGCCCTGGTATGACTCTGACGGAAGTGGAAATCGTCATGCAGGAACTCAACCGCCACGTCGAAGATCATACTCAGATCCTTTTCGGCACTTCGGTTGACAACAAGATGGGCAATCGCCTGAGTGTCACACTCATCAGCTCGCTCTCGGCCGATGGTGCGGTGCAGGCCGCGCCGCAAATGATTCCGCGCCTTAAACCAAAACCCACGGCCGTCGAGATTCCGCCGGCAACGGCAAGCTTCTCAGGCCCGATCGAAATCGAAGCGCCGACGCCGCCGAACGTGGTCGAGTTCGCCAATCCACAACCGCCGCCTGCCGTTGAACCGGTCGAGGAAGAATTCTTCGCCGCGGAAGAGAAGAACCTGCCGATGGCCGAGATTGCTCCGCCGCCCTCCGCGCCAGCCGCGGTGCGCAAGGAAAAGAAGCCACTCGTTAGGCGCGAGCCGCAGCCGGCGGCGCAACCGGAGCCGGTAAAAACAGCGCCGCCGAAGAAGGAGAAATACGTTCAAGCGCGGCAGGAAGTGATGCAATTCGAGCCAATCACGCGTGGCCGCTTCGAAAAAAGCGAGCCGACCATCGTGGAGGGCCAGGACCTCGACGTGCCCACCTTTCTGCGGAAAAATGTGCGGATGAAATAGGACAGGACGTTTGTGGCCGCGCCCGATCGGAAATTCGCACGCTGGAAGCTCGTTAGCTTAAAGCGCCACCCGCGGTTCGGATCATTCTCGCCGCCTAACGAGTAAAGGACGGCTCGATCACGCCTTGAGTTCTCCTAGTGGATTTGAATATCGCCGCTGGTGAGCGCGCCGCCGACGGAATAACCGTCGTTGAGAGTGATGAAAATCGTGTCCGAGGTTCCGGGTGAGCCGTTATCAGTCACATTCACGATGAAGCTGACTTTGGTTCCGTCGTCCAAACGAGCAGTGCCACTGCACGCAGCCGTGTTACCATTGATGGAGAGACTCCGAATTTCGCCATTCGTCAGGCAGACACTGGCAGCGGGATCGCAAAAGGAAAAAAAGTCGGCCCGGTTGGTCTCATCGGACTGGGTCGCGTGAAGATGGAAGGTGACTTGATTACCTTGGTTATCGATCGTGCCATGGCCATCGACCTTGGTGGCCGCCACGGTTCCCGGATCATAGAGTTCCGCGCTCGCGATAGGAATGCCGTGGGTAGATCCTCCGCCCGTCACGAGGACCATGCCGCTGGGAAGGAGGGTTGCGGTATGGTCTTTTCGTGGGGCGTTGAGGCTACCGGTTAGTGACCAGGTGCCGTTCACCGCATCATAGAGTTCGCAGGTATCGGGATCCAAGGCGGTGCCTCCGGCGACAAGAACCAGGCCGTTGGGCAAAAGTGTTTCGACGTCGTCGGCTCGCCCATTGTTGAGGTTACCGGTTAAAGACCAGGTGCCGGTCGACGGATCGTAGAGTTCGGCACTGGTGAGATCAGTAGGATTTCCCCCGGCCACGAGCACATTGCCATCGGGCAGAAGAGTTCCCGTATCGTCGTCTCGCGCGGTGTTTAGGCTGCCGGTTGGCGACCACGTCCCTTTATCGGGATCGTAAAGTTCGGCAGTGGCAAGTGCAACGTCTCCGGAACCATCTCCCCCGGCCACGAGCACCTTGCCATTGGTCAGAAGATTGGCCGTTTGGAAGTCTCGCCCTGTCCTGAGGCTGCCGGTATTCGACCACTTACCCGTAGCCGGATTATAGAGCTCTGCGCTCGCTAAATAGGTCGCGCCTTCGATTCCGCCAACAACGAGCACCATGCCGTTAGGCAGGAGAGTTGCCGTATGGAATACCCGCGGTGTGTTCAGGCTGCCAGTTGGAGACCAGGCATCAGTGAGCGGATCATAGAGTTCCGCACTCGCGAAATCTACGCCGCCTGCCCTACCGCCTGCGACGAGCACCTTGCCGTTAGGCAACAGTGTTGCCGTATGGGAGTCTCGCGCGGTTTTGAGACTGGCGGCATCTGACCACGTGCCGGTGGCCGGGTCGTAGAGTTCGGCGCTTGCGAGAGCCTCGCCGCCTCGACCCGCTCTACCTCCGGCGACCAGCACCCTGCCATCGGGAAGCAACGTCGCCGTGTGGTGGAACCGGGCGGTCTTGAGGCTGCCGGTGTATTCCCATTCGCCAGGAGTAGCGGCGCACGGCCGCATGGACGCAAGGCCGGTTGCGAAAGACAGGAGCAGAAGCATAACCGGTCGTGTGAGAAGCGAGGCGGTTGGCGATTGAGTTATCACGGTGATGAGTTGCACGGGCTTTTTCATAAGCGGACTCCTCTCGCCTGGTTCGAGGCTGAAGATCGCAAAGGCTCGAAGCTGCTGGATAGACAGTTTCGTACCCGATCCAGACTCGTTACGGGCGGGTGCTGTCGCCGGACAGGGGCGTAAAGGTAGAAGGTGATTCGATCATGGAGATTGTTAATGGCGTCGCGGCTATCGACCCTGGTGGCTGCCATGGTTCCTGGTATAGAGTTCCGCGCTCGCGATAGGAGTGCCGTTGGGAAATGCTCCTCCCACAACGAGCACGGTGCCGTCGGGCAGGAGAGTTGCAGTATGGTCGTTTCGTCCGGTGTTGAGGCTACCGGTTAATGACCAGGTGCCGGTCGCCGAATTGTAAAGTTCGCAAGTGTCGGGAT
>JAICXG010000121.1 GCA_025980625.1 Chthoniobacterales bacterium | reverse complement strand
GCAGCCAAAGGCGTTCTGAACATAAGGATGAGTCTGGGGGCACGGCTCACTAAGCCAATCTCCAAAGTCACCATTGGAATCCTGGTTAAAACCCACGATATCGGTGTTACCATTGTCGATCGAAAAATAGCGGGTGCCGACGGCGGAGTGACTCCTCGTGCCCGGCGCCGACCAGCTAAAGAGGTCTTGCGGTCGAAAATCACTTCCGGAGCCACCGCCGAGATAGGAACCGAGGCCTAGCACTTCATCTATCTCGTGCTCGGTGAAGCGGCGTGCGTCGTAGTTACCGGCAGCGGGCGGACGGGTGAATTGGATCGCATCAGCCGAATTGAGAGTGACAATGCCATCGTAGGGACCGCCGTCGCCGACGCTCCCATTGGCAAACATGGCAGGTGGGGTATCAAACGCGATCGCCCTCCCACCGGCGCCGGATGGCACGAGATCGTTTGTAACCGGGAGAGTAGGGAGATTGGCGTTTGCGCTCGCGTCGTTGGTTGTCTTCGCGTCGGCCTCGAGGCTGGAAAGGTAGGTCGACCACGGGATGGAATAGACCACAAAGTCGCTCACTGCGACCGAGTCTTGGATAGGCGTCCCATCCGGGCGGGTGGTCGCATACCGGTAGAGGATCTCAACCGTGATGGGATCAGCAAAGAGTGACTGATAGAGAGCAATCGCCGCATTGATGGTCGATTCGATGGCAGCCGCGTTCGCATTACTCGTGATCGAGCTATCGAAGGTTGGATCAATAACCAGTCCGCCACCTGTGGTCGTCGCCTCGGTCATGACTTCGGAAGAAGCCGCAGCCGCGCCGAGACCGTAGGGCACGATGCGATAGTAGTATCTCGTGCCCGGTCTCAGGTGAGTGATGATGCGGCTGGTCACTTTGCCAACATCAAGCTGGTCGTAACCGGGCACATAAGTGTCAAAGCGGGGGCTGGTCGAGATGTCAATCAAGTAACCTGTTGCGCCCGGCACTGCCGGCCAATGCGCGAGAAAGCTGCTGCGCGTCGGAGCTATCTTGAGCGGAGGCAGCGCGAGCGGCATCTCCGCACCGAGCTCGGGCGAAGGATTCGCTTCCCAGCTTTGCCAGGGCCTTACCGGACTGATATGGCGCCGCGCCTCTGGCCGGAACTGGCTGGTGGATCCCGTTGGCCGATCCTGAGCGGCCACAGCAGGAGAGGCGAGCGCAACGGCGAGCGCCGCGACCCAAGCAAGCTGATGAGGTCCAAAGCGACGCTGGAGGAAAAGTTGAAGAGCAGCTCCGAGGGCAGTTAATGTTTGCACAAGCGGGCCGAGAAGTTGCCGCGAAATTTGCGCTTGGCAACTATAATTCCGCGATTCCAGCGCGGAGATAGGTATCGCCGCAGTGACCATAACCCTGGCCGGTCGCGGGCGTGATCGATTGCCGGCGCGCCTGCTGCGATCGAAGCCCATGGCTAATGGTCTCCGACATGGTTGGCATTGCGTCGCGACTCCTGAGCCGTAGCGTCCTCGATGCGTATTTCTTTTCTCTTTGTGGTAGTGGCACTGCTGAGCACGGCGATTCTGGCGCCCGCACAAATTGATCGGATCACCGGGAAAGCCTTTGTCACTCGCTCCGAGGTGCTGGCGCGACATGGGATGGTTTGCACGAGTGTGCCGCTCGCGACGCAGGTCGGGATTGATATTTTGAAACGCGGCGGCAGCGCGGTCGACGCGGCGATTGCCGCGAACGCGACGCTCGGCCTGATGGAGCCGGTCTCAAATGGTGTCGGGGGCGATCTCTTCGCGATTGTTTACAGCGCCAAAGAGAAAAAGCTTTACGGGATCAACGGCAGCGGCCGTTCACCGCTCGGCCTGAGCTATGATCAAATGAAGGCGGAGCTGGAAAAATTGCGAGCGTCGCCAGCGACAGAGGGACGGCAAAACCGCGGGATAGGGAAAACTGAACCGTTGTATATCCCGCCGACTGGCATGTTGCCGATTAGCGTCCCGGGGTGTGTCGATGCCTGGGCGGAGCTACAGAAGAAATTCGGCAAGCTCTCGTTAGGCGACGATCTCGCGCCGGCCATTCATTACGCAGAGGAAGGTTTCCCGGTGACTGAGTTAATTGCCTATTACTGGTCGTTCGGACCGCGATTCTACAAAGGATTACCCGGCGCATTTCTGCAGACTTATACCCTCGACGGCAAAGGACGCACCCCTGCGAAAGGCGACGTCTTCAAGAACTCGGCGCTTGCCCAGACTTTACAGCTGATCGGCGAGAAAGGGCGGGATGCGTTCTATAAGGGTGAGATCGCGGACAAAATCGACGCTTTCATGAAGGCCAACGGCGGTTACCTGCGCAAGGTCGATTTCGAGAAACATACCAGCACCTGGGTCGAACCGGTCTCGGTCAATTATCGCGGTTATGATGTCTTTGAACTCCCGCCTAACGGGCAAGGGATTGCGGCTCTGCAAATCCTCAACATCCTTGAAGGATTTGACCTCAAGGCAATGGGACGCAATTCACCCGACACTCTGCACACCATGATCGAGGCAAAGAAGATCGCCTGGGCTGATCGGGCTAAGTTTTATGCGGATCCAGCCTTTGCGAGGATTCCGCTGAAGGGATTGCTCTCGAAGAGTTACGCGGCGGAACGGCGCAAGCTGATCGATCCGCAGCACGCGGCGAAGACAGTCGCGCCGGGAAACCCAGCGCTCGAACAAGGCGACACGATCTATCTGTGCACGGCTGACGACGAAGGTAACATGGTGTCACTTATTCAAAGTAATTATAGCGGGATGGGCAGCGGCATTGTCGTCCCCGGGCTCGGCTTCATGTTCCAGGATCGGGGCGAGCTTTTCTCGATGGAGCCGGGTCATGCCAATGTCTATGCGCCGGGCAAGCGCCCCTTTCACACCATCATTCCGGGATTCGTGATGAAGGATGGAAAACCGTGGGAAGCCTTTGGCGTGATGGGCGGCGGGATGCAGCCACAGGGTCATGTCCAGGTCTTGACCAATCAGATCGACTTCGGATTGAATGTGCAGGAAGCAGGCGACGCTGCGCGCTGGCAGCATGAAGGTGACAATGAACCGACTGGCGAAAAGATGACGAACGGCGGGTATGTCGATCTCGAGAGCGGGATTCCCTATGAAACGGCGCGTGAGTTAATGAAGCGCGGCCATCACGTGCGACTTGATTTGGGCGGTTACGGCGGATATCAGGCGATCAAGGTGGAGATGCATGAGGGCGAGAGAGTGTATGTCGGCGCGAGTGAGTCGCGGAAGGACGGGATGGCGGCAGGATATTAGAAGCCAGCTCACAAAAGGCGCGTCATCCCGAGCGAAGTCGAGGGATCCCGGCGCGCAAGCTTTAAGGTAACCTCCACGGGATCCCTCGACTCCGCTGCGCTCCGCTCGGGATGACGCGCTATTTGTGAGATGGCTGGTAGGGAAAGCGGAAGGCGGAAGCTGAAATGAGGCTAGCGACAGATTATTGGTGGGCGTTAATTGCCGGCCGGTTCTCAACTGCCGGCGCCCGAGATGGGGTCGTCTGCTCGCCCCAGAGATGGAACGTGTAAGTAAACACGACGTAACCAAAGATGTCGTGCCGCGAGTCATTGCTGATGTAGAGCGCGGGGTTTACCTGAAAGTCCCGGGTCAGATTGCAGGTGAAGCCAAACGTGGTTGAGTTCTCAGACCCACTTTGGAAATCAATTTGCGCTCGCCAGGTTTGATTGAAGTCATAGGCGTAACCAAGGATCGCTTCGTTTTTGTATCCGGCATGGATTGCTCCTGCAATGAGCTTGTGATGCTCGGTGTAATAGCCCAGCTCGAGAAACGGTTGCGGGTCCACGTGACGGCGCGGCGACCAGTTAACGAATCCTATCGAGAGCAAATATGGCTCTTTTGTCAGTAAGCCGAGTTCGGTTCCAAAGATTTGATCACCGGGGTCAAGCCCCTGGAAGACGGCTATCTCTGCCCAGGGTGTCAGTCCCATTTCCGCCTGGAGTTCATAGGGATTGGCGATCCGTTTATCCTGCGCCTGGAAACTGAGCGAGAGATCGCCCGGCGCCTGGAGATCAGGAGTTACGATCTGACTCAGACCTTTGGTCGTAGCAAAGCCTTCCGTTTGCCAAAGCAGCAAGACTGCCAACGCTGCGCTCCACTTCTTCATCGCGCCAGCATTTCAACTCTCGCGCAGTTCGGCAAGACAAGATTGCGCCTTCGACCCGGCGCGGCTCGGCAGCGAAGCGATCGCAATGTCCGCGCCGTGGTGGAACGCAAACGAGCGGAGCGCGGCCGCGTGTCGATGCGCATCCGGCTCGCCGATCGCATCACTCGCTTCACCGGCAGCATGGCCTTCGTCTATGTGCATCTATCGCTTTTTGGTGGATCCTGCTCCGGACCTTCAGCATGAGGTGACTCACCCGGTCATACTTGTTGAGGCGATCGCGACCAAGCTGGGGGCTGAGGTGACTCAGTCCGGTGAGTTATCCCAGTTTTGAAAAGGACGTCGCGCCCGACCAGGTGTTGGACTTGATCGAGAAACATCAGGTCGAAGAGAAAACTTAGAAGCCAGGGGGAAGAAGTTCTCGGAAAGCTGCTAAGCTGAGATTGGGATGCCGGCCGCAGGACAGACCCGGCCATATCTGCCGTAGTTGATCTTCGCCGGACGTAGCGTAGTGATGCCGGAAACTTGAGCTGAGCTGGCCATGATCTCGCGACGATATTCCAGGATGGCGATCCTGACCGTGCTCACGGTCGTTTACGCCGTCGCGGGTAAGCTCAGTCTTCAGTTGGCTTTCGTGGAGCCGAGCGCTTCGCCGGTCTGGCCCCCAGCCGGCATCGCGTTCGCGGCTCTGCTCGTGCTCGGGCTGCGGGCCTGGCCGGCAATTTTCATCGGCGCGTTTCTCGTCAACGCGACGACCGCAGGTAATCTCGCGACCTCGTTTTGCATTGCAGGCGCGAACACGGCGGAGGCGCTCTGTGGCGCCTGGCTGGTGAACCGTTTCGCGCGCGGGATCGCGGTTTTCGATCGGGCGCAAGACGTCTTCAAGTTTGTCCTGATCGCGGCGGTGAGCACAGTAATCAGTGCATCGATCGGGCCGATGAGTCTTGCGCTCGCCGGGTTTGCTCACTGGTCAAACTATGGCGTCATCTGGCTGATCTGGTGGCTCGGCGACCTGACCGGTTATTTTATCTTCGCGCCGCTAATTTTGTTGTGGTGGACGCGGCCGCGCTGGCAAGAGGAGAGACGGCGTACGCTGGAAGCAATTGTGTTGCTGGTCTTGATCGCCGGGCTGGCCGAGCTGGTCTTTGGGAAATGGTTTCATGAGTTTGTCAGCCGTTACCCGATTGCCTTCATCTGCGGACCACTCATTCTCTGGACAGCCTACCGGTTTACGCAGCGTGAGACGATTACAGGCGTCGTTATCCTAACCGGGATTGCGCTGGGCGGGACCCTCGCGGGTACAGGACCATTCGTGAGCCGTACGCCTAACGACTCGCTCCTCCTTCTCCAGGCCTGGGCGGCGGTGTTGACGATCACCACCATGACACTGGCAGCCGCGCTGGCGGAACGCCGCCGGGCCGAGGCGGAGCTGGAGCAACAACACCGGATGGTTCAACGCGCCGACCAGACGAAGGACAAATTCCTTGCCATGCTCTCGCACGAACTACGCACGCCGCTCACGCCGGTGCTCGCGCTGGTTGATTTCCTGGAAGCGGAATGCGGCGACAGCAAAGAGATACGCGAAGCGCTCGCCACCATCCGGCGCAATGTCATTCTCGAAAGCCGGCTCATTGATGACCTGCTCGATCTGACTCGGGTGGTCCGCGGAAAATTCAACATCGAGCGCGAACCGACCGATGCGCACGAGGCGATCCGGCAGGCGGTGGAAATATGCCGCGCCGAAATTGACGCGAAGGAGTTAGACCTGCAATTCGATCTTGCCGCCGAGAATGCGTGTGTTTTCGCCGACCCGGCGAAGCTTCAGCAGATCATTTGGAACCTGCTCAAGAATGCGATCAAGTTCACACCCGAACGCGGGAAGGTTTTCATCATTTCGCGAAATCAGGAGCCCGAGACGATCACGATCACGGTGCAGGATACGGGCGTCGGAATGGAACCGGAACTGATCGGGCGGATCTTTACTCCCTTTGAACAGGGGCACGCGGCGATGCAGCGACGTTACGGCGGCCTCGGGTTGGGTCTCGCAATCTCCAAAGCGATTGCCGACGCGCATGGAGCGACGCTGCTTGCCTCGAGCGACGGACACGATCGCGGCGCAATTTTTCGGCTCCAGTTTCAGACGGTCGATTCCTGCGCGCCGGAGATCAGCCGCGATGGCTCGGAGCCGCCGCGTGCGACCCGCACACGATTACGGATTCTTTTGGTCGACGATCATGTCGATACCTGCGCCGCACTCACTAACTTGCTCACGCGGCGCGGGCATGCGGTTGCGATCGCGCACGATCTGCGCACCGCGATTGAGTTGGCCGGGACACAATCCTTCGAGCTGCTCATTAGTGACGTCGGGTTACCGGATGGGAACGGTGTGGAGTTAATGACTCACCTGCGCAACGCGGGAGTGCGGGGGATTGCGATCAGCGGCTTCGGAATGGGAGCCGACCTGGAGAAAAGTCTCGCCGCCGGCTTTTCCGAGCACCTGGTCAAGCCGCTCGATTTTTCCAGACTTGAAGCAGCCATCGAGCGGGCGATGCGACCAGTCGAAGAAGTTACTTCGTGACCGGGTAGTTAGGCGGCCGTATTTACAAAGCCGGTGTCAGGAGAAAGGCGTGAGTCTCGCCATGGATACTGCCGTAGCCGGTGATTTGTCCGGCGTCATTGATCCCATCGGCTTCTCCCAGCACCCAGCCACTGTGCCGCGGGATGAGTTTGTTCAGGTCCTGCATCCTGGCGCCGCCGGTGGAGATAAAGGCATGATAATCGTTAGCCTTGGTCGTGGCGAAACCGACCACCGTGCCACTGTTGTTAATCGCTAACCCCCATGAGCCGGAGCCGCCGAGCGTGCCGAGGTCGGCCATGACGCCATTGCTGAGACGGAAGGCGTGGGCGGCGCGGTTCCCTCTCGTATAGGCCTGGCCCGCGATTTCGTTGTTATCATTGATCGCATAAGCGATGCTCCAACTGCCGCCGAGCGTCCCGAGAGCGGTCATGGTGCCGTTCTGATAGGTAAAGCCAAGAAAGTCGCCCTTGGCATTGTAGGCATAGCCGACGATCACTCCGAGATTATTGATTCCATGGGCTGTGCTTGTGTCGCCGCCAAGGGTGCCGAGGTCAATCACTTGTCCATTACTAAAGAGGCAGGCGTGTTCCTGGCCGCCGAGCTGTTCGGAGGAACCGACAACATCACCGGCATCATTCAAGCCATAGCCCACGCTGTAGTCAGCGCCGAGCGTGCCGAGCGCGACCATCTGGCCGCCGCTGTAGAGAAAGGCGCGATACGACCCATCGGCAAGCGTTGAGTAACCGGCGATCTCGCCGGAGGTGTTAATCCCGCGCCCCACGCCATACTCGCCGCCAAGCGTGCCGAGATTGATCAGCTGTCCGGCGCTGTAGAGAAACGCCGGGTCACTCATCTTCTGGGACGGCGCAGTGGATTGTCCGGCAACCTGGCCGCTCGCATTGATGCAGTAGCCTTGGCTCGCACTGTAAGACCCGTTGCTGCCGAAGGTGCCGAGGTCAGTAATGGTGTAGGTTTGTGCAGCGGCCGCCGTGGTGAGAAAAACGACGACGGCAAAGCCAGCCACGCTGGCCAGCTGCCGCAGGTGAGCGCGGTGATGGAGAAATCGGTTTCTGTCCATACGGGTTTCCTTGCACTAATCGGTAAAAAAGGTGCGATCTGGATGCGGGCTGACAAGCAGGTTTCGGTAACAGGACTGTTACGTTGACCATGCCTGGATGACGAATCTTGTTTGCGAAAAATTGTTGGGCTCATTTCGTGATCGTTAGGCAAGCAACCCTTGGCCCAAAAATCACGGGCACATTGGAGCACACAACCGGCGCAGCCGATTCGCTCTGCGCGGGGTTCCGCCGTCCGGTCGCTCTTTGGATTTTTTTTTGGTGGCGAGGAGCGCCGCCCTAAGCCATTTTACGGCGCGCGGGACTGCGGGCCGCAGCCTCGCGCTAATTGCCTATGATCAAATTCCTAGTTGGTATGATTGTCGGAGCCTGCCTGCTCGCTTTGGCTGGGTTTCTTTTTGTGACTCAGGGTGGAGTTAACATGAGTAATGACGCACCGCCATTGCCGCTGGAGCGTTACCTGGCGAACCACGCCCTCGCGGCCTCGATTGGCAGCGCCGAAAACGACAAATCACCAGTGCCGGCGGATGAAGCGACGCTGCTCGCGGGAGCGAAG
>JAICXG010000011.1 GCA_025980625.1 Chthoniobacterales bacterium | reverse complement strand
TAAGACGGCTCCGGAGTCTCCTTCTTCTGCTCCTGGTCTTGCGCTGCAGTCCCCTCGCGGCCGCGCCGGCGCCCATACCTAACGAATATGCGGTTAAGGCCGTCTTTCTCTATAACTTCATCCGCTTCATCGACTGGCCCGGTTCGGCGTTCAGTTCGCGTCGCGACCCACTTGTCATCGGGGTGGTCGGGCCCGATCCCTTTGGGGCGCTCCTTTACGAGGCGGTTGCCGGGGAAAATTATCATGGCCGTCCGATCCAAGTGGAGCATTTTACCGGGCCGCGTGATATCCGCCATTGCCATCTGCTTTTCGTTAGTCCAGCCAATGCCGGCGACCTCGAACAAATTCTCGCCGCAGTTGCCAGCCAAAATGTCCTCACCGTTGGCGAGACGGAAAATTTTCTCAATCATGGTGGCATGATTGCTCTTACCACCGAGCAAAATCGTGTCCGGTTGCGTATCAACACCGTGGCCTTGCGCGCGACCCAACTCGGTGTCAGCTCGAAACTCCTGCAGGTGGCGCAAATCCAACACTGAGATGGGCGTTTTCCTGCGCGACACTCCGATCAAACGCAAGCTCATGCTCGTCATCTTGCTCACGAGCGGCTTCGCTCTGCTCCTCCTCGGCAGTGCCCTCATTACCTACGAATTGCTCACCTTCCAGCGTTCCCTCGCCGCCAACATGGAAGTGCTGGCCGAAGTCATCGGCTCGAACAGCACCGGCGCGGTCGCCTTTCGCGACCCGAAAAGCGCGCAGGAAATTCTCGGCGCCCTTTCCGTCGAACGCCAGGTCACGAAAGCGGCGATTTACGACCAGCAAGGTGAAGTCTTTGCGCGGTATCCGAGGCATCTGCCCGACTCGGGCTTCCCGCAACGTCCGCGGCCGAAAGGCTATCGCTTTACCCGCACTAACCTTTCGATGTTTCAACCAATCGTGCAGGAAGGCACCCGCCTCGGCACGATTTACCTCCAGGCCGATCTCGGCCAGATGTATTCTCGTTTTGCGGTTTATGGATTCCTCCTCCTCTTCGTCGGGGCCGCCTCTTCCTTAGGCGCGATCGCTCTCACGAGCACGCTGCAGCGGCGCATTTCGGTTCCGATACTCGAGCTGGCGAAAGTGGCCGGCTCGGTTTCCGAGCAACCCGACTACTCGGTCCGCGCGGTCAAGCACGACAACGACGAGATCGGCCAATTGACCGACGCCTTTAATGCCATGCTGCAGCGCATCGGCGAGAGCGGCGCCGCGCTCGCTGCGAGCGAAGAACGGCTCCGCCTCGCCCTCGAAGGCGCCCGCACCGGGAGCTGGGATTGGAACATCGAAACGAACCACATCACCTGGGACGATTACATGTATCCGCTCTTCGGTCGCTCGCAGGAGGAGTTCGACGGAACGCTCGAGTCATTTCTCAAGTTCGTGCATCCGGAGGACCGAGCGGCGATGGAGGAAGCGATTCGCGAAGCCATTGCCGAACAGCATGCCGTCGACATCGATTTCCGCATCGTCGATCGCGATGGCGAGATTCGGCACGTGACGGCGCGAGGCCGCGTTTTCTACGACGCGACCGGCAAAGCTGTGCGGATGAGCGGCGTGAGCATGGACATCACCGCGAGCAAGAAAAATGAAGAGGAACTCAGTCGCGCGAAAGAAGCGGCCGAGGCCGCCAACCGGGCGAAGGATGATTTCCTCGCCATCCTCAGCCACGAATTGCGCACTCCGCTCACCCCGGTGCTCGCCACCGTCGCCATGCTCGAAGAGGAGAAAGGGCTCCCGTCCGATATGCACCGCGATCTCGCGATGATTCGCCGCAACATCGAAGTGGAATCCCACCTCATCGACGACCTGCTCGATGTCACCTCGATCATTCGCGGCAAGCTAGAATTGAACCGCCAGCCGACGGATGTGCGCCCACTCCTCGAGCACGCGATGCGCAACTACTGCGCCGCGGCCGCGGCGAAGAAAAACCTTCGTCTCTCCATCAACATCAGCGCGACTGAAACCCATGTCCTGGCCGACAGCGCGCGCATGACACAGGTCTTTTGGAACCTGCTCCAGAACGCCTGCAAATTCACCCCGCCCGATGGCGCGATCGAGGTCCAGGTTTACAACGAGCCGGGCGCAGGAGGAGCAAATCCGGATCTACTCGTCGCGGTCTGCGACACCGGCATTGGCGTCAATCCGGAGAACATGCCGCGGATTTTCACGGCCTTTGAGCAGGGCGAACGCTCGCGTGCGCGGACCTTTGGGGGTCTCGGCTTGGGCCTGGCAATCAGCCGCGCGATTGTCGAAATGCACGGCGGAAAAATCGGCGCCGAGAGCGACGGCCCAAACAAGGGAGCCTGTTTCACGGTCCGTCTCGCGACCGTTCCAGCTCCGGCCGGTTCCGGCAAACGCGCGGCGGGAAGCGGCGAGGGAACGTCCGGCACGACAAGCTCTCGTCGTTTGCGCGTGCTCTTGGTGGAAGATCATGCCGACACTGCGCGCCAGCTCACTCGATTACTCGAGCGCGCCGGGCATGAAGTCACCTGGGCCGGGACGGTGAGCGAAGCGCGAAATCTCATTGCCGCGACAAGCAAACCGCCGGCCGCGCCCGGATTCAACATTCTCATCAGCGATCTCGGTTTGCCCGATGGCAGCGGACACGAACTGATGCGCGATCTTGCGGCCCATCATCCGATCCCCGGAATTGCTCTCAGCGGTTACGGGATGAAAGACGACATCCTCGACAGCATGGCGGCCGGCTTCTCCCGTCACATCACCAAGCCGGTTGATTGGCAGGAATTGAAACAGGCGATCCAGAAAATCGCCACCGGCGAGAATGCCTGAAGACGCGCAAATCATTCGTTAGGCGCGGCCGTGCGGAACCTCCGCCGGCGCGCGAAAGACTGGCTCGTACGCTGCTTGCTCGCTAGATTCACGACCGACCAGTCGAGACCACTGTTTCCGCATGCACGACATCATGACCTCCCCGCCGCCACCGGATTTCGAAATCCGCATCCGGCCTAACCAAAGCTGGCTGCGGATCGACTTGCGCGGGCTTTGGGAATTCCGTGACCTGCTCGTCCTCCTCGTCCGGCGCGATTTCGTCGCGCGCTATCAGCAGACCGCGCTCGGTCCGGCCTGGGCGATTTTGCAACCGCTCGTCATGACGCTCGTCTTCACGGTCGTTTTTTCCAAATTTGCCGGGATCTCGACCAACGGTCTGCCGCCGATCCTGTTTTATCTTTGCGGTCTGCTCGCCTGGAATTACCACGCTCAAACATTTCAGCTCAGCGCCGGGACCTTCACCACCAATGCCGAGCTTTTCGGCAAAGTTTATTTTCCGCGCCTCGTCGTGCCGTTCGCGATTGTGCTTTCGAACCTGATCGCCTTTGCGATCGAGGCGGCGATCTTTGCGCTTTTCTGGTGCTACTACAAATTTTTCACTCCGGCCGGTGCGCAGTTTGGAACGGACGCGCGTGTTTTTCTCGCCCCGTTGCTGCTCGTGCAAATCGCGGCGGTGAGCGCCGGGAGCGGCCTGATCGTCGCCTCCTGCACGGCCAAATATCGCGACCTGCGCCACGCTCTCCCGCTCATCGTGCAGGTATGGCTTTATCTCACGCCCGTCATTTATCCGCTCGCCAAAGTGCCGGCGCGCTGGCAATGGGCGCTGGCGTTCAATCCCCTCGCGCTCCCGGTCGAGGCAATGCGCTGGTCGTTGTTAGGCCGGGGGGAAATTCACTCCGCCCAATACCTTTGTTCGTTAGGCATGACTGCTCTTCTCTTTTTCGGCGGAGTGATGATCTTCCAGCGCACCGAACGCACCTTCATCGACACTGTTTGATCCTGCCTCATGCGTCCGATCATCGAGCTGGAACGAATTTCGAAGCGCTATCGGCTCGGCCGCATTGGCTCGACCAGCATTCGTGATTCGCTCGAGCGCGGCTGGCAGCGCTTGCGCGGCCAGGGCGGCAACGGCCACGTCCCGCGCGCCGATTTTTGGGCGCTGCGCGATCTCTCCTTCACGATTGCGTCCGGAGAAATGGTCGGCGTGATCGGCGAAAACGGGGCCGGCAAATCCACCCTGCTGAAAATCCTTTCGCGCATCACCGAACCGACGCGCGGCGAAGCCATCCTGCGCGGCCGCCCGGCCTCGCTCCTCGAGGTCGGCACTGGATTTCATCCCGATCTCTCCGGGCGCGAAAATATTTTCCTCAACGGCGCGATTCTCGGCATGCGGCGGCGCGAGATTGAAAGGAAATTTGACGAAATCGTGGCGTTCTCCGAGGTCGAACAGTTCATCGATACGCCGGTGAAACGCTACTCGAGCGGGATGTATGTGCGGCTGGCCTTTGCCGTCGCCGCCCATCTCGATCCCGACATTCTTCTGGTCGACGAAGTGCTGGCCGTAGGCGACGCCGCCTTTCAAAAGAAATGTCTCGGCAAAATGGGCGACGTGGCGCGCGCCGGGCGCACTGTTCTTTTCGTTAGTCACAACATGGCCTCGATCCTCGCGCTTTGTGAACGGGCGATTCTGCTCAAAGGCGGTCGTCTCATTAACAACGGCCCGACCCAGCAGGTGGTGCGCGATTATCTGAAGTCGACGATCGCGGAAGAGATCGTCCATCTCGAGGAGCGGACCGACCGGAAGGGGGACGGGAGCGCGCGCATCCTTTCCTGTAAAGTTGAGAGCGTCGAGTCCGGCCATTTCGTCAGTTCATCGAGTCGGATGAAATTCACCCTCGCCTACAAGAGCGATCGTCCGCTCAAGCACGTGCGCTTTCTCGTCACGATCTACGACTACACCAACACCGGGATCTACCTCTTTGACAGCGACGCAGTCGGCGGGATTCCGGAAAGCTTGCCGGCCGAAGGCATCGTGACCTGCACGACCGACCCGATCAATCTCACGCCGGGCCGTTGTTACATTAACCTCGCGCTCTTTCGCGGCACGGCGATGGCCGATCACGTGGAGCAGGCGACCTCGTTCGATGTCGAGGCGGACGAGTTTTATTCCACCGGGCGGGTGCCGGCGCGCGAATGGGTGCTTTGCCTCCTGCAACACCAATGGTCGTGGCAGGAATTGGCGCGGTGAAAGAGACCATCCCAAGCCGCGAAATCCAGTTCCATCCGCTTTCCTTTCAGGATGAAGCGGGCCGGCTTTTCAAATGGCGCGGCGAATTGTATCGCGGGCTGAGCGGACCGTCAGCGTCCTTTCTGGCGCAGTTCGTGGAAGGCGACGCTGGACGGGAATTGATGGCGACGGGATTGCTCGTCGAAACGGAAGTGACGGGATTTGCGGTGGAAGGATTCGATCTCGTTTTGCGCCATCGTCTCCTGCCTTTCCCGTCCTATCCTTTTGAGTGGTGCGCGGGGATGTTTCGCGCTGCGACTCTCGTGGTCATTGAGCTTGCGATCGCTCTGGCCCGATCCGGCCTGATGCTGAAGGACGCTCATCCGTGGAACGTGCTTTTCGACGGCTGCCATCCGCTCTGGGTCGATCTCACTTCAATCCAGCCGGCTAACGGCAGTCGCCTCTGGCCGGCGGAGGCGGAGTTCTATGACAACTGTGTGCACCCGCTGCTTCTCATGGCGCAAGGCCGTGACAAACTCGCGCGCGCCATCATCGCGGAGAGCGAAGTCGTGCAGCGCGCCGACCTCGAACTGCTGGGCGGTTCGCGCTCCTTGCTCATCGATATGACGACTGCGCTGCTCAGTCACCTCCCGGAAGAAAAGCGCAAAGCGATCCGTAAGACTCTGCGTCCCTTGCGCTCTGTTCTCGGGACAAAAGAAAAAGCCGCGCCGGATATCCCACTCATGCAACGACTCGAACAGATCAAAGCGGAAGTCGCCGGCATTCGGCTATCATCGTGCGAGCCGCGAGCGTTGTCTCATGATTTTCAGCCTAACGAAAAGTGGAACACGAAGCAACGCAGCCTGCATCGGATTCTGAGCGAAAAAAAACCGCGCACCGTGCTCGACATCGCGAGCGGCACCGGCTGGTCCAGTCAGTTGGCCGCGCAATTCAGTGAGCATGTTGTCGCCTTCGATCTCGACGCCGAAGCGGTCGCGCATCTCTTCGACACTGCGCGCTCGCGGGACTTGCCGATTTTGCCCCTGGTGATGGATTTCACCCGCCCGACGCCCGCGCGCGGGCTGGGCGGTCACGTTCACATCGCCGCGAGCGAGCGCTTCTCCTGCGAGATGGTTCTGCTGCTCGGCTTTCTCCATGATCTCGTCTTTCGTTACCGGCGCCTCGGGCTTACTGAAATCTGTGACGCGCTCGCGTCCTTCTCTCGGCGCTGGCTAGTGGTCGAATTCATTCCGGGTGATGACGCCGAGGTCGGTCCGCTGTGGTCGAACTGGTTTGCCGGTTATAACCTCGACAACTTTAAGACCGCACTTGGCCGGCATTTTTCGAAAATCGAAGTCCTGCCTTCGTATCCCGGCGCGCGTGTCCTGCTCCTCTGCGAAAAGTGAGAAAGACCGAACGCGAGTTGAACAAGGTGGACGCGCAGTCCAAGGACGATCGCGATTGCGCGCGGGCAGAAACCGATCACCCGTCAGCAGCGATGAAGAGTTCAGCGCCGCGCCATCTCATCCATCGCCAGGCCGGCAGCGCCCTCCGCTTTGCCCGGCGCATTCGCCGTCGCCTGCACTGGGCCGTTGCGCCGGAGCCGGTCATTCTTTGTTACCATCGCGTCTTCAGCCCGGAGCGCGATCCACATCTGCTCTCGGTCAGTCCGGAACGATTTCGCGCGCAGATGGAAATCGTTAGGCGAATTGCGCGACCAGTGGCGCTGGACGATCCGAGCCGTCTTTCCGCGCGCGGGGTGGTCATCACCTTCGACGACGGCTATCTCGACAATTTGCAAAACGCGCTGCCCATTTTGCGGGCGCTGGAAATTCCCGCCACGCTCTACATCGCAACCGGCAATGTCGGGGCGAAACGCGAATTCTGGTGGGACGATCTCGAGCGGCTCACCCTCGGCGCGCCTAATCTGCCAAAGATCCTCCGGCTCGAAATCAACGGACGCGATTTCGAATGGAACCTGGAAGGGAACGAAGCCGACGATCGTTCGTGGAACGTTCTCTCCCCTAACGAACGCAGGCCGCGGCAGCGACTTTTCTGCGAGCTGCACGCGCTCCTGCGCCCACTTCCTGCCGCGGAGCAGGAGGCGGTGCTCGCGCAGTTGCGCGCGATTACCGGCACGTCGCCGGAAGCGCGACCGCTTTACCGCGGCCTGGCGGAGTCAGAGTTAAAAATGCTTGCCGCCGAACCGCTCATTACGCTCGGCGCGCACACCGTCTCGCATCCCGATCTGGCGCTGCGGAGCCGGGAGGAACAACACGCCGAGATCGCCGGCAGCAAAGCGCAGCTCGAGCACTTCATCGCTCGTCCGGTCGAACATTTCTCCTATCCGTACGGCTCGCAGAACGACGACTCGATGGAAACATGCGCGGAGTTGAAGTTGCGCACCGCCGTGACCTGCATCGCGCAAGCGGTCGAGCGCGGCGCCTCGCCGTTCCGGCTGCCGCGCCTGCTCGTACGTGATTGGGACGGGCCGGAGTTTGCCCGGCAACTGGCGACAGTCTCGCGAAGTTAAGATGAAACCCGCGATCCTGCTGGTGAGCACAAGTGACCGGGCGGGCGGCGCGGAGCAGATCGCGTTGAATCTTCTGCACGGTTATCACGAGGCAGGCTGCCGGGCAGCGCTGGCCGCGGGCGCAAAATTTTCCCGCGACCCAGAGGTGCAGGAAATCCCGCGCGGAGTCGTTAGGCGCTCGTTAGGCAAGGCGACCCGCGCTTTGCTCGCGCGGCAGATCCGGGTTCTCCCGCAGCTGAGCTGGCAGCTTTCACGTCTGGCAGATTTGCCGAACGAAATCGATCGCTGGCGCGGCCGTGAGCCGTTCCATTACCGGGGGACGCGGCAGTTGCTCGAACTGGCCGCTTTCAAACCGCAGATCGTGCACGCCCACAACCTGCATCGCGACTACTTCGATCTGCGTTTTCTCCCGGAGCTTTCGGCGCGCGTGCCGCTCGTTCTCACCCTCCACGATGCCTGGCTCCTGAGCGGTCACTGCGCGCACTCGTTAGGCTGCGAGCGCTGGCAGACCGGTTGCGGCCAATGTCCCGACCTGACGATTCCGCCGGCAGTCCGGCGCGATGCGACTGCCTTTAACTGGGAACGAAAACGAAGGATTTACGCGCGCAGTCGATTTCGAATCGCTGCGCCGAGCGATTGGCTGATGCAGAAAGTCAAGCGCTCGATCCTGGCTCCGGCCGTGCTCGAGAGCCGCGTCATCCCGAACGGGATTGATTTAGAAATTTTCCGGCCGGGCGATCGCGCCGCGGCCCGGGCGCGCCTCGGCCTGCCGCCGGATGCCGACGTCCTCCTGTTTACGGCGCTGAGCATTCGCCAGAATGCATGGAAAGATTACCAAACGCTGCGCGGCGCGATCGGTCGTCTGGCAGAACGCCGGCGCGCTCGGCGCTTGATTTTTCTCGCCGTCGGGGACGATTCGCCTAACGAATCGGTAGGCGGCGCGGAGATTCGGTTCGTTCCCTTTCTCGATGACCCGCGGCGGCTCGCGGATTTCTACCACGCCGCCGATCTTTACCTGCATGCCGCGCGCGCGGATACCTTTCCGACGTCGATTCTCGAAGCGCTCGCCTGCGAAATCCCGGTCGTCGCGACGGCGGTCGGCGGGGTCCCGGAACAAATCGTCGACCGGGAAACGGGAATCCTGACGCCGCCAGGCGATCCTTCAGCAATGGCCGACGCCGCCGCTCACCTTCTGGATGATCCGGCGCGGCGTCACACGCTCGGTGCGCGTGCCGGCGAAGCGGCCCGGCGCCAATTTGGACGCGAGCGCATGATCGCGGATTACCTCGGATGGTTTGAGGAAATACTCTCCGGGCGAGCGCAACATGTGAGCGCATGAAGATCAGCATCGTCACGCCTTCGTTCAATCAGGGCGCATACCTCGAGGCGACGCTACGCTCGGTCCTCGAGCAAAAGTCTTGCGATCTGGAATTGATCGTAATCGATGGCGGCAGCACAGACGCGAGCCTTGAGATCATCCGTCGTTATGCGCCGTTGCTCAGCTATTGGGAAAGCGAGAAGGACCGCGGACAAAGTCACGCCTTGAATAAAGGCTTCGCTCATGTGCATGGCGAAATCTGGAGTTGGCTAAACAGCGATGATCTGCTCGAACCGGGTGTCCTTGCGCGCGTCGCCGATGTTTTCGAGGCGAATCGGGAGGTGGGCGTGGTTTACGGCGATTGCGTTTACGTCGGTGAAGATGGGGAGACGGTGATCGAGAAATTTCGCGGCGAACCGTATTCACGGTTGCGGCATCTGGCGCATCGTTTCATCGCGCAGCCTTCCTGTTTCTCTCGCACGAGCATGGTGTCGCCCGCAGTCCGGGAAGATTTGCATTACTGCATGGATTACGAGCTCTGGCTGCGAGCCGCGGAGCGGGGCGTGAAGTTTCATTACGTGCCCGAGGTGTTCTCCCGTTACCGGTTGCATGAGCAGTCGAAGTCCGTCCGCGCGCTGGTCGCGATGCACGGAGAGATCGTTGAGAAAATCTATCGACCGATCCTGCGCGCCGGCGCCAGTCGTGCAGAGCGGAGCGCGATCGCGCAGGCGGCGGGCGACATGGTGCATCAGCTCAATTCGTTAGGGGCACGCGCCGCGGTTCTGCGCACGCTGCTCTTTCGCCTCGTCGAGACGCGGATCTTGCCTGATGCTGCGCTCGTTAGTCTCGGGCTCCAGGCGCTCCTCGGGCCGGGCCTGACGCGTTTTGTTCAGCGCTGCAAACGGTTCGCGCCGGCATGAGAATCGCGATCGATTTCTCCACCCTCGATCATTTGCAAATGACGGCGGGACATTACCGCTACACCGTCCAGCTGGTTCGCGGGCTGGCCGAGATTGCCGGTTCTCAGAAATTCATCCTCCTCGGTTCGCGGCCCGAGCCCGTGCCGGAGCTGAAGGATGTTTTCGGGCGCGATTCGCCCTGGATTTATCGGCGCCGCATTCCCTGGCATCACCGCGGCGCACTCTTGGTCGACGAGTTTGGCTATCTCCGCTGTTTTTTGACTGAACCGATTTCGCTTCTCCATGTCGTGCATGATCGGATCCCGCTCACGGCGCGCTGCCCGGTCATCATCACGAAACACGACCTGATCGAGGAAATTTTTCCGGAATACGAGGCAACCCGGCGCGATCCGCTTTATCGAGCGCATCGCCGGCGGGTGGAACGGCGAGCCGATCAGATCATCTGCGTCTCGCAAACCACGGCGAACGATCTCAAGCGCTACTGGGGGATCGGCAATGAGCGGAGCGTTGTGATTCGTCACGGAGTGGAAGAGCATTTCTTCACGGAGCCGGGCGACCATCTTTTGGGCGACAATCCAATTTTTCAGTCAGGGAAACTCGTGCTCCTCTCGCCCTACAACCTGGAGCCGCGGAAAAACCTGGGCGCTCTCCTCGAGGCGCTGGCGTTGTTGCGACGCGAATTTTCGGAGCTCAAGCTGGCGCTGTTCGGCCGCGGTCTAATTACTTCAGAGCGGGAACAAACCTTCCAGCGGCAGGTTCAGCGTTTGCAATTACAGGAGGCGATTGTGCGGCTCGGACCGGTTTCCGACGCGATGTTGAAACAGCTTTATCGCCGGGCCGACGTGTTCGTTTTTCCCTCGTTGTATGAAGGCTTCGGGCTCCCGGTATTGGAGGCGCTCGCCTGTGGCGCGTGTGTCCTCGGCGGCACGACGGCCGCGACCGCGGAAGTGGCGGGAACCGCGGCGGAGCTGGTGGACACATCGGATGTCTCTGCGCTTGCGACCCAGCTCAGCGACCTGCTGCGGCAGCCGCAACGCCGCGCACAGTTGCGTCTCGCCGGCCCGGCGCGAGCGCGCCAGTTCCCGGTGGAAAAAATGGTGCGGCGGACTTGGGAGACCTATCTCTCGGTCCTAAGGAGCTAAGTCCTCAGAAGACAACGACAGGTCGTCATTCCTTCACACGTTCGATGTGCGCGCCGAGCTCGCGCAGCTTTTCGTCGAGGTGCTCGTAGCCGCGGTCGATGTGATAAACCCGGCGCACCTCCGTAACGCCGTCGGCCTTGAGCCCGGCGAGGACAAGCGCAGCCGACGCGCGCAGGTCGCTCGCCATGACGGGCGCGCCTAACAAACGCTCAACGCCTTGGATAATGGCGCTCGCACCTTCGATCTGCATATGTGCGCCCATTCGTTTCAGCTCCGCGACATGCATGTAACGCTGGGGAAAAACGCTCTCGGTGATTACGCTCTTTCCCTCAGTCGTGGAAAGGAGCGCGCACATTTGCGCCTGCATGTCGGTCGGAAAACCGGGATACGGCTCGGTGGTTAACTCGAGCGGCCGCAGCACTGCGCCATTTGGCGAAACCGTGATGGAACTCGAAGTGCTCTCGATGTTGAAACCCGACTCGCTCAACGCGGTTGCGACTGAGCTGACGTGCTCGGGTTGGACCCGGTTGAGGGTCACGCCTTTTCCGCAGATCGCGCCCGCGACCATGAAGGTGCCGGTCTCGATCCGGTCCGGGATGATGTCGTGTTCGGCGCCGTGCAATTCCTTTACCCCTTCAATGATGATGCGGCGGCTGCCGGCACCTTCGATGCTCGCACCCATCTTGTTCAGGAAATTGGCAAGATCGCACACCTCGGGTTCGGCGGCGGCGCCCTCGATCACAGTTACCCCTTTCGCGAGAACGGCGGCCATCATGACGTTGTCGGTGCCGAGAACGGTCGGACCAAACTTGCCACACATGTTCGCGATCGCGCCGGTCAACTTGGGCGCAAAGACTTTGACGTTGCCGTTCTCAACCCGAACGGCCGCGCCTAACGACTCGAATCCTTTGAGATGCAAATCGATCGGGCGATCGCCGATGACGCAGCCACCGGGGAGCGAGACAGTCGCCTCCTTGCAACGGCCTAACAATGGCCCGAGGACACATACCGAGGCGCGCATTTTGCGCACAACCTCGTAAGGTGCGACCGAGTTTACCTTCTCCGCCTTGATCGTGACCGTGCCGCTGGCGCGTTCCACTTCCGCCCCGAGATGCATCAGGATCTGGAGCATGTAATTGGTATCGCTCAGGTCGGGAACGCGATGGATAACGCACGGCTCGCGCGTGAGCAGAGTCGCGGCCAGGATCGGGAGGGCGGAATTTTTCGAGCCGCTGATTTTGATCGAACCGGAGAGCGGTTGGCCGCCGTGAATCAGGATTTTATCCATACCGTGCGAAGAGGAAACGCGGGGTTCCTGCATAATCTTTTTTCGCCGCGATGTCGTGGTAATTTTTCTCCTCCAGAAATCGGCTCAACGCTTCGGACTGACCGTGTCCGATCTCGAGCGCAAGCCAGCCGCCGGCACGCAGATGTGGTGGAGCGACCGCCATCAACTCGCGGATCAATTCGTCGCCGCTCTCGCCGCCGTAGAGCGCGATCGCAGGCTCGTGCCGCATCTCCGGCGAAAGCTGCGCGGCCTCGCTCACGGCGACATACGGAAGGTTGGCCACGATCAGGTCGAACTTGCCTTCTATTTGGTCGAGCAGATGGCTGCGGGAAAACTGAATGCGATCGCAGACGCCGAGCCGCTCGGCGTTTTCACGCGCGAGGCTGAGCGCTTCCTCGGAAATGTCGACGGCATGCAGCTCCGCCGATGGGAGACGCGCGGCGAGCGAAAGGATGATCACGCCGCTGCCAGTGCCGACGTCGAGGATGCGCGGGTTTTGCGGGAAGGTGAGATCGCTCAGGTACTCGACAAGTTGCTCGGTTTCCGGCCGCGGGATGAGGGCGCGTTTGTCGCTCACAAAAACGTGATCGCCAAACTCGACCGTGCCGAGCAAATGCTGGAGTGGCTCGCCCTGGCCGCGCCGCCTAACGAGCTGACGGAGCGGCGCCAGCTCGGCTTCGGAGAGCGCCCGTGCGAACTCGAGATAAAGCTCGATGCGCTTCTTACCTAACGACTGAGCGATCAAATGCTCGGCGTTGAGCCGCGGGTTCTCGATTCCGCGCTTTTTGAAATAGGCGGTGGTCGATTGGAGGACTTCGAGGACGGTCATGATATTTCGTCATCCCGAGCGGAGCGTAGCGAAGTCGAAGGATCCCGGTGCGCCACCAATGAGCTTCGCCAGTCGGGAATTTTTTTCATCGGCATGGCCGTCGACCGCTTCACGTTCGGCCTCGGGATCCTTCGACTTCGCTGCGCTCTGTTCAGGATGACCTGATTCTAGGCCTTCGCGGTCGTTAGGCGAGAGCCGATTCCTTCAGCCGCTCCTCGAGATCGGCGTGCTGCAAGGCATTGATCATTTGCTCGAGATCGCCTTCCATCTCGCGATCGAGATTGTAAAGCGTCAGCCCAATGCGGTGATCGGTGACCCGGTTTTGCGGAAAATTGTAGGTGCGGATTTTTTCTTCGCGACCACCGGAACCGATCTGGCTTTTGCGGGTTGCGGAATACTTCGCTTCTTCCTCGCGCTTTTTGTCCTCGAGGAGGCGGGCGCGCAGGATGGCGAGCGCTTTCTCCTTGTTCTTCTGCTGGCTCCGCCCGTCCTGGCAACGGACGATCCGGCCGGTCGGGATGTGCATCACCTGCACCGCCGAATCGGTCGTGTTCACACCCTGACCGCCTGGGCCGCCGGCGCGGCAGACTTCGATCCGCAGGTCTTCCGGCTTGAGCTCGAGATCGATCTCCTCAGCTTCCGGCAAAACCGCGACGGTCGCGGTGGAAGTATGGATGCGCCCCTGCGCCTCGGTCGCCGGGACGCGCTGGACGCGGTGCACGCCGCTCTCGTAGCGCAGTTTTCGAAAAACCGAGTCGCCTGAGATCTTGAAGATCGCTTCCTTCAAACCACCGAGCTCGGAAGGACTCGACTCAAGATCTTCGATCGTTAGGCCGGCGATTTCCGCATAACGATGGTACATCCGGTAAAGATCGGCCGCGAAGATGGCCGCTTCGCTTCCGCCGGTGCCGGCGCGGATCTCGATGATGGCGTCGCGCTCGTCGCTTTCATCGGGCGGGAGAAGCGCAAGCTGCACTTCGAATTCCAGAGCCGTGACGCGCTTTTCGAGCGCCGGGATTTCCTCCTGCGCCATCTGGGCGAGATCGGTGTCCTCGGAGGCGGCGAGTTCGCGATTGTCGATCAGTTGTCGCCTAACGACGCGGAGTTCGTCCCATTTCGCGAGCAGAGCTTTGACCGCGGAGTGCTCGCGCATGATTTCGCGCGCGCGCACGCGATTGTCGAACAGGCGCGGGTCGGCGATCTCGCTTTCCAGTTGCTGGAAGCGCTCCCGTTTACGCTCGATAAGGGATTGGAAATCCATAGGAAAGCCGCGGTCGCTCAACCGCGGAATGGCCGGAGTCAGGACCCCGGCGAGACGATGGTCAGCTAACCTTTTTTGCCGGCGCGTGCGGCCTTCATGCTGCCGTAGCGACGAGTAAATTTCTCGACCCGCCCGGCGGTATCGACGAACTTCTGTTCGCCGGTGAAAAACGGATGGCAGGCGGCGCAGATGCCAATTTTGATATCCCGGCGGGTCGAGCGGGTGTGATAGACCGCACCACAGGCGCAGCTGATCTCCGTCTCGTAGTACTCAGGATGAATGTCCGCTTTCATGGTGGAAAAGAGTCGGCACAGTAGCCGGGGAAGGTCGAAATCGCAAGTGAGGAAAACCGAGGATCCATTGTTAGCGGCGTGGAGTGAGACCCTGGCGCGACGCGGGCAGGATGCCGCAATTTTTGACTCCGAAGGGCGGGTGATATTTCGCTTCGGTGAAATCGAGCAGCTGAGCCGGCGTTATGAAAAGGTGGAACCTGGCCTAACGAACTACGCTGCCGGCGACATCGTCGCGATCCAGATCGGAAATCATCCGCACTGGCCGGCGCTCTTTCTCGCCTGCCTGCGCCGCGGGATTGTCGCGCTGCCGATCGAACGAACGGTGAGCGTGGCGGAGCGGGCCGCGGCGTTGCGCACCTGCCGGGTCGCCGGATTGATCACCAACCCGGAGAAGCCGATCGCGCGGATTGAAACGAGCGGAATAGTCGATTGGGAGAAGCGGCAACCGGTTCTACTTAAGCTCACATCCGGCACCACCGCGACACCACGCGCGATCCGTTTTCGCAGCGAGCAGTTGTTGGCCGACGCGGTGCAGATTTGCGAGACGATGGGAATCACCGAGGCGGACCTGAACTTCGCGGTGATTCCGATCTCGCATTCCTACGGCTTCAGCAATCTGATCACACCGCTGTTGATTCGCGGGGTGGCGATGGTGGTGAGCGGCGACCGCTTGCCGCGTGCGGTGCTCGATGATCTTGCCCGGACCGGCGCGACGGTTTTCCCGGGCATGCCGGTTTTCTTCCAGGCGTTTGGCGAAATGCCCAACCCGCCGCAGCTGCCGAAGCTGCGGCTTTGCATCTCGGCCGGGGCCCCGCTGCCCTCTGCAGTCGCGCGACGGTTTCGGGAAAAATTTGGACTGCCGATTCATTCTTTCTACGGCGCCTCGGAGTGCGGAGGGATTTGCTATGCGAGGGAAGCACCTGACGAGCGGGAAGGATTTGTTGGGACGCCGATGGAAGGTGTAAAGCTCGAGCCGATCGGCGGAACGGCCAAAATCAGCGCCGCTGGCGACAAGGCGATGCAGGTACGGGTGCGAAGCGCAGCCGTGGGCGACGGTTATTTTCCGCAGCCGGAACCGGAAAAACTGGGCGCCGGATGTTTCGTCCCAGACGATTTGCTCATGCTTGAAAAGAACGGGGTGCGACTTGTCGGTCGCATCTCCGACGTGATCAATGTCGCCGGGAAAAAGGTCAACCCGGCCGAGGTCGAGGCACATCTCTTGAATCACGAAAAGGTCCGGCAGGCGGTCGTCTTTGGCCGGTCGTCACCACTCCGAAACGAGGAAGTCGTGGCTTGTGTCGTCGCCGATAAGCCGGCCGACGAGGCCGAGTTGTTGAAGTTCTGTCGGGCGCGGCTGAGCGGCTGGCAGGTTCCGAAGCGGATTTTTCTGCTCGACGCGCTGCCAGCAAATGAGCGGGGCAAAATCAGCCGGCGAGAATTGGCGCAGCAGTTTGCCGGCGGAGTTTTTCCCTAACAAAGCGGGTCGAGGCACTCACTCCGCCAGCGGTTTGCGATTACAGAATGAACCAAACGAAATTATGCGAACGATTCTTCTTTCCACGCTCGGTGCTCTCCTCGTTCTCGCAGCCTTCTCCAGTTGTTCGACCACCGTCAAGACGGACAACGGCCATGCGGTGACGACTGGCGTCCACACGACCTGATCAGCAAGGCAGAAAAGCGGGAGCGCTCCAGTGGGGCTCTTCTCGGCCCTTGACTGGCTCCGGACGGCTCCGGCCGGGCGCGAAAAAATTCTTTTCATTTCGCGCTCAACAGGCATTGCTAGTTTTTCGAGGTGAGTGGCGAAGAAATTGCTTCGTCACCTCGCACTCGCCTAACGCCGTGAACGAAGCCAGCGCCACTTCTGCTGACCAACAGCCACTCCCGCGTGAGCTCCAGGTTTTCATCCTCGAGCCGGATGAGAGGGTGGCAATGGAAATCCTCTCCGCTCTGGAGGAGGCCGCGCCGGGGACGCGGGCGCGGGTTGCACGATCCTTAAGCGAGGCGCAGCGCCTTGTCGTTCATCAAAAACCGGCCCTCTTCGTTCTCGACGTCGATGCGACCTACGACATGGGGCAGGAGTTCATCTACGATCTGCGCACCAGTCATCCGAACGCGCGCGCCATCATCCTGACCGCAATCCATCTCGCCGCGCAACGAGAGAAAATGAGCGGCCTGGGCGCGATCCATTTTCTCGAAAAACCTTTCCCCCGCGCCGATTTCATCGCCTTGGCGGAAACGCTTCTCGCGCCCGCAGGTCACGAGGAAGGGGTGCGCTTTCAGGGAACACTGAGCGATCTCCACGTCGCCGACATCATTCAGCTCAAGTGCATGAGCGGCGCGACCTCGATGCTCGAGTTCACCGGGCCGCGGGGCGAAAAGGCGCAGGTCTATTTCGAAAATGGCCAGGTGCGGCACGCAACCGCGCCGGGCAAGCAAGGATTAGAGGCTTTCAATCAAATCGTTGACTGGCAGGGCGGGAAGATTTCCGAGGTGCCGGTGCCCTACGGGATTCCGCACACGATCGACCTCGACTGGCAGGTCCTGCTGATGGAGGCGGTGCGTAAGCTTGATGAAGCGCGCGCCACCGTGCCTGCCTCTGGCGCAAGCAATCAGCAACCGGCCGGTCGCCGGCACAGGATTTTCGTGATCGACGACAGCGTGATGCTCCTCAGTTTCGTCAGCGAAGTGCTGGAAGAGCACGGCTACGACGTTATCAGCGCCGAAACCGGTGCGGAAGGTGTGCGCCGCTGCGAAACCGAATCGCCCGAGCTGGTGTTGCTCGATTTCGTCTTGCCCGACATGAAAGGCGACGAGGTCTGTCGCCAGCTTCTGCGTGACCCGGAGCGAGCGAAAATCCCGGTGATTTACGTTTCCGGCTTTGGCGCCGATTTGCAGACTAGTGCGAGCGAGTTGCCGAATGTCGTCGGTGCCCTCCACAAACCCTTTACGTCCGAAGCTCTGCTCAAAACAGTTCGCGATCATTTCGACGACACTGATGTCGTGCAGGAATCACAAAGCGAGATCCCTTCGCGCGAGATCGCACCGCCATCGACGCCGCGCCGGCCGCCACCGCTGGCCGCGCTCGCACCGCAGAACTCGTTAGGCGCAACCAATGGTCCACGCCCGCAGGAACCGGCGCCTGCTCCCGAGGCAGTGCATCCGAAGGCGCACAAAGCGCAGCCGACCGAGGTTGAAGCCTACTTTTGCGGCGACTCGAGCTTTTTCTCCCTGCATTGGGCACTGCAAACGATCGCACGTGAGAAGTTGACCGGGATCCTGCGGGCCTTCTGGGCGCAGGATGCAGTCGATTTGCTCGCACGGGAAGGGCAGGTCGTGCTCGTGACGACGCGCAACCCGAGTCTTTATTGCGAGGAAGCGCCGGTCACCCTCCTCAATGTCCCGCGCGAACGAGTCGATGCGGCACGGGCGCGGCAGATGGAGGATGGCTGCCCGCTTTTCGTCACGCTGGCAAAAGAAGACCTGATCCTGCGCGAACCCGGCCTGCAACTGGTGCAGCATTACGGACAGAAACTTTTCTCGCAGCTTTGGACCGGTCGCGTCCGTTTCACGTTCGAGCAGCAGCAGCTCCCGGGCTATGCAGCGGAGTTACCGGCGTCAGAGGATGAGATCGATCAATGGGCGCTGAGCACGCTGCGTTTCGTGCAATACGAGAAACTGGGCGAGAAAGAAATCATGGATGGCTCTTCCATCCCCGCTTACACGCGCGAGGGCTACGAACGGGTGCAGCGCTTGCGCCTGACCGTCGCGGAAGCGCAATTCGCCTCGCAATTCAATGGCAGCCGCTCGATCGCGCAGATCTCGAAAAATCTGCGGCTCGATATCAAATTTGCCCGGCTCACCCTCTTTCGCTTCCTCGCCCTCGAGATTGTCGAGTGCTGGCCGGCGGAACTTTCGCCCCAGGCGGAATCCCGCGCCGGCCGGCGCGGGTTCTTTGGTCGTTAGGCCAAGTCCGCCGAGGCGCCCGGTCTGCTCACGAGAGGAGTCGAACCTCCACGGGTTTCCCCATACGGTCCTGAGCCGTACGCGTCTGCCATTCCGCCACGTGAGCGTCGCGCCGAGCCGGCGGGCTGTAAATTGCCTCGCCGCCGGCCGACCGCAAGCGTGATTGCTCCTGCGCCCGGCTTACTTCGAGCGCCGTTTGCGGGCGCGCGCTTCGACGGTGGCCGCTTTGCGTTTTTTGCCTAACGATCGGAGGAGGTCGGCGTAATTCGAGGCCACGATCTCGTAATCCGGCGACGGCCGTTCCACCTCATCCCAAGTCCGGAGCGACTCGCGATACAATTCGCTGGCGCGGTCCAGATCGCCCCGCGCATGGTAAACGACACCGAGGTTGCAATTCGACTGGGCGATATCGGGGTGGCCCTTCGGGTGCACTTTGCGCCGAATGTCGAGCGCTCGCCGGTGCATTTGCTCGGCTTCGTCGAGCCGTCGCTCGTTTGTGTAAAAGACGCCGAGGTTATTCAGGACCGCGGCAACATCAGGATGGTCCGGGCCGGTTTGTTTCTCATAAATGGCGAGTGCCCGCAGGTAGTGCGACTCGGCCGCCGCGGGCCGGCCGCTCCGGCGATAGATCAACGCGATGTTATTTAGCAATGTGCCGAGGTCGGTGTGCGATACATTCTCCAGCGCGCTCGCGGCCTGGATCGCCTGTTCATAGAACGGAATCGCTTCCTCTTCACCATCCCGCCCTTCGGAGAGAAAGGCGAGCCGGCGCGCCAGCCGATAGAGCGCCTTGTGATCGACCGTCTCGGCTTTTTCCACCAGTCGCAAAGCCTTGAGCAGGCAGCGCCGCGCTTCGCGGTCATGCCCCAGGAGATCATGAATCTGCCCGACCCGTTCATAACTGAGCGCGAGCGACGGATGCGCTTCGGGAAAACTGCGTTGCGCCAACTGCAACGCCGTCTCGCCCACTCGCAGCGCCTCGACCAGACGGTCGCCGGCGCGGAGCATATCGAGCTTATCGCAAAGGATTCGCCAGAGCTTTTCCTCTCCCTTCACGGCTACCAGCCTTCACTTAACTGGCTGACAAGCCGCACGGCCAATTCTTCGGCCGCGAGCGGAATCGCCTGCCGTTCATCGGAGGTGATATCGGGTCCGACGAAAAAGCTGGTCGTGCCGGTGACGTCCATCGGCGCGGATAAAGTCTTGCCGGTGACGCGATCGAGAAGGGTGTAACGAAGTTGCAGGATAAGATTGAATTCCGTCGTCGCCAGCACATTCCCACGCAGGGAGCGGGCCGGCGCGCGCGTGATGCGGGTGATCTCGCCCTTGAGAATTGCATCCGCCTTGTCGTCACCTTCGATCCGATAAGTGCCGTCCTGCTGGAACTGTTTAATCACCGTGTCACTGAGGAGGACGGCGATGCGCGGAATAAGGGTTTTGTTCTCGAAAGTTGGGACCGCGATGCTGTGAACCGAGCGCAGGTAATAGGGCTGCACCGGTCCGATGTGATAGCCCGCGCAGCCACCTAACGACAAAAGGACGAGCGCCGCCCCGAACAGACTTTTCACCGCTACGGAGTGGCCGTGGTCCCCGGCGTGGACGAAGGCCCCGGGGTCGCGGAGGAATCCGCCGGCGGGGAGCTGTCCAGCGGAGAAGAACCGCCCGCCGGGACCGTGTCACCTGGAGCCGGCGGGAGCGAATCGGCGTCGGCCGGCGGTGGTAGCGGTGAGATGTCATCTCCGCTGCCGCGCATCTGCGGTGGAACCGGCGCGGTTTCGCCCACGCCCGACGAAGCCGAGGAAGAGGCTGGACCGTGCGCGATCGACTTGGTCGAGTTCGCCTTGGAACGCCGCTCCGCGATCTCGGCGGCCGATTTCAAGGTTTCGTCGCCGACCTTGGAACGCAGTTGCTCGATCCGTTTCTTCGCCAGCTCGCTTTCCCGAGACCCGGGCTGCTGCCGGAGCACTTCGTTGTAGTAAAGGACGGCAGCGCGATAGTGCTTCGTCTTGTCGTAATACTGGGCGATGTCGTAGGAGCTTTTCGTTAGGCGATGTTGCAGGCGGGCGAGATTCTCCCGTGCCTGGGGAGCTTTCTCGCTTTTCGGATAGCGGAAAAGGAAATCTTCGAAAGCGGTGCGCGCTTTCGCCACCGCCTGCGGATCACGGGTCCCGGCGCGCGCCGATTCGTACCAGATGTAGCCGATCTGGTATTGCGCATCGAGCGCCAGGGGATCGTTAGGGAACTTTTCCACCACGGCCTGATAAGCGTCGATCGCGAGGTCCCCGGTGCCTTCCAGTTCGCGCGCCCGTCCGATGTCGTATTGAGCGCGTGCCGTGTAGCGGCCATAGGGCGCGCTACGCACGATCGCGGCGAAAATTTCGATCGCATCGTCCCACCCGGAACCGACCGGGATCCCGAGGACCTTCCGCTTCTTTCCATTGAGGTAAATTTCGCCAATCCGGAACTGCGACTCGATCGCTTCCTGGAAATGCTGGGTCTGCGGGTAAGTCTCCATCAACCCACGATAAATTGCCGCGGCGTGCAACAGGTCGCCTCTCTGCTCGGTTAATCTGCCGGCACGAAAAGTCGCTTCGGGCGAGACCGTGGCCCGCGGATATTTCTTCACCAGCTTCTTGTAAATCTTAATCGCCCGACCGAGTTCGCCGCTCTTCTCCGCCGCTTCCGCCTTGGCGAAAAGCTCATTGGCATTGCCGATGATTTCCTCTTCGCCGGGCGCTCGATATTTCACTTTTGCCCCCGGCTTGAAAATCACAGGCGCCGGGCTGCGCTCCGGCCACGCGAGGCAAAGGACGAGGCAAAGGAGCAGGAAACGGAATCGATGGCTCATTGGGACACGCAGGGTAATGAACGATGCCCGGTGCGTCAAGCCAGCCGGCGGGCCGTTGCCGCCGGGGTCGCGGCGCGCTTCTCGTCGGCAAAAAAGCGCGACAGCCCGCTGCAATCCGATACGCTTTTAGGAAATGCGCCGCCTTGGCGACGCGAGTGATTTTCGGCCGACATTTTGAATCTCACCGAGCAGCAGAAAATCCGCATCGGCAGCTGCGCCTGGAGCTTCGAAGAATGGAGCGGGTCACTCTATCCGACCGACCTGCCGCAGAACCATTGGCTGGAGTTTTACGCCCGCTATTTTCCCGCGGTCGAGATCGATTCGACCTTTTACAGCGCGCCGGCAGAGGAGATCGCGCGCCGTTGGGTGGAAATGACGCCGCCGCATTTTCGTTTCACCTGCAAGCTGCCGCGCGAGATCACGCATCAGCGGCGGCTGCGCGATTGCGAGAGCGAGCTGACCGCTTTTCTCCGCGCACTCGAGCCGCTCGCGCCGAAGCTGCGGGTGGTGCTCGTCCAGCTCCCGCCCTCCTACGGACCGAGGGAAGAACGGAGCGGGTTGCGCGATTTCCTTGGTCAATTGCCTAACGACTTTCGGTTTGCGATTGAATTCCGGCATCCAGGATGGCACCGGCCGCATTTCATTCGGCTGCTCGAGAAGCATCGCGTCTCCTGGGTCTGGTCCGACCTGAGCCCGCTGAACGAGCGCAATGAGGCGCCTTTCGAGTTCCGGCCGCTCACGACCGATTTTCTTTACCTGCGTCTGCTGGGCGACGGCCTAACGAGATTTGATGGCCATGGCCAGCGCCTGCATGGTTATGGCAAGCTGCTTTGGAAACGGGAAGCCGCGCTCGATAGCTGGGCTTTGCGCATCCAGCGCCATCTCGGTGAAATCCGGAGCGCCTGGGTTTTCGCGAACAATCATTATGAAGGTTTTTCGCCCGAAACCTGTCAGCGTCTGGCGCAACGGCTTGGCTTTGAGCTGCCGCTGCC
>JAICXG010000198.1 GCA_025980625.1 Chthoniobacterales bacterium | reverse complement strand
CGGCTGGGCAGCTATCCTCGAACATGCCGGGCGAAAGAAGGAGTTCAGCGGCGGCGAACTCGCTACGACGAACAACCGAATGGAGCTTCACGCTGCGATTGAGGCTCTATCGAAACTGAAGGAACCTTGCGAGGTGGAGCTATTCACAGATTCCGAGTATGTGCGCGAAGGAATCACGACTTGGATCCATGGATGGAAGGCGCGCGGCTGGAAGAAGAAAATCAGGAACAAGGATCTATGGCAGGCGCTAGACGCAATGACGGTCAAGCATCAGATCACCTGGCGATGGGTTCGCGGGCACACCGGCGTCGCAGACAATGAGCGCTGCGACGGGCTTGCCACAGAGGAAGCAAAGCGAATCGAAGAAAGCCATACACCCGAGCAACGTGCAGCGGCTTTAGATGAGTTCTTGAAATCGCGAGCGCAAATTCCAGGACAGGCAGAGTTTCTGCACGGCGACGCGACGCTGATTTAGTGGCAATGGAACTCGACGATATCATCAGCTATTACGATCTCGTCTCGGCGGAAAACGGCGGCGCCGCCCAAAAGGAATGATCTTCGGCGCAATTAAAGCGATCGCGTGCTGCGACACTCTGGATAATTCGCACATCCCCAGAATTTCTGCCCAGCATTGATCCCACGCCGGGCTTCACGCAAAACCATGGTCGCATCGCACTTTGGACAGGTCGGCGTGAGATGATCGGGCTCCGCGGCGGGCATCGTTACTCGAGCCGATCTTTGCACCCCGCGGACGAGCTGGACGAGCGCGGTTGAGTCGACAAGTTCAATCGGCTTTCCCTTTGCGAAGTTAACTGCATCCCGAGTAAAGTTGGTGGTCGCCACAACCTTTGCGGCCGACACGCCGCGATCGACCATCACTCCGTAGAGCTCACGAACAACCTGCACGGGCACGGGCTTGCCCTTCCACCTTTTGCATTGCACTACGATTGCTTCCCCATTTCTGCGCAGCAGCAGATCGACTCCGCCGTCTGTTCCGAGAGCGAGCATCTCCTCGACTTTGTAGCCCTGCCGCCGATACGCCTCCGCGAGGATGTCTTCGAAAGTCTTCCAAGGCAGGTCGCGCAGTGAACCGAGGCCCGTCTGTGCATCGAGTATGGACCTGTTCTTGAGCGAGCGGAGAAGGGAGATCACGCTAATCGCGAGAAGAAACAGCGCGAAGACATCAACCGAGCCGCTCCTGACAAAGGCTATTGGAAGAAACGCCGGCAGCATTGTGTAAGCGAGCAGCGCCAGCAGTGCGCTAACCCACCACGGGGAGAGCACAAGATCGTCAGCGAGTGAATTTTTCCGTCGGGGCATGTGGAAACAGGTTTGAGCAGATTCCGCGCTTGGAAACAAGCCCGGCTAAACCGTCGAGCGAAGCGAAGACTTAGGGCTGGAAATCAAACGATGTGACTCATAGTCCGTGGATTGATCGTCCACGTTCCGGTGAAGTGTGCGGATGCGGGATAATCAGAAGCAATTCACGATCACGTTAAATGCCATGGATCTCGGCCAGCTGCTTGATGGCATTAGAATTCGCGCCGAGTCATGGCGCAGAACTGCCGAGTTTATCGAGTCGGGCTACGCCGATGATGCCTTCATATGTGAAGAGTGCAGCGACGCAAACGAGGCGGTCCGAATTGCAACGCACTACGAGCGAATTATTACCCTGGTTGAGTGCCAAATTGAAGAGCAGGGCGGATGGTGAGGTTGTCATGAGGAGCTGTTATACGCGGACCGCATTCCCCCGCGTTTGCCTCACGCGGCTTCGATCAAAACTTACAGCACTGGAATGCTCAAGCCGGCTAAGTAGTCGAACGTCGCGTCGTAGTATGCTGGCGCGCGCGTAGGATCACTTGGATCACCATCCGGCACAAAGATCACCATTCCTTGTCGAGCACGTGTGAGCAGAACTCGATAAGCGTTACGGAGATAAACACGGTTCTCGTATTTAGAGATGTTGCACCAGCGGGTCCCACGAAAATCGTGGTAGCTCCAACCGCGGTCGGTGTGGCGCAAGTCGCCGTCCCAGCTGACGCACGCCCAGTCCACTTCTAAGCCTTGGACTTGGAATTCGGTCGCAGCGTCTTCGAGGTAATAGCTGGAGCGCGTATCTTCTTTCCCGTTCAGGAACCAATGCACTGGATTCACCTTCGCGCGGATATCGATTGCATGCGGCTTCAAGCGCTGCGCTTTTGAGGACGTGACCAGCCCAAACCGTTGCGATCCTCTTGCGTGCTCGCGGACCCATTGCTTGGCGTCCTGCAAGTTCCTGGTTAGCGCGATTGGATAGCGATGGCTGAAGCTCCGCAGTATGTCGCGTGCATGATCTGCCTCGCAGTCGAGTAGCGCTTTCACGAACTCCGAAACTTTCTCGGCGCGGAATGAGCGCATCGAAACAGCAAGATGGAGAGAGTCATCGAAGTGCGCGGATGGGCGATTACCCAAACGCTCAAGCGCATGACCAGCGGCATACTCACTGTCGATTAGCCGCGACGAGATGTAAGCGTCCCACTCCGGGAACGACTCGGTGATCGCATCGAGCCAGGCGTCAATACCTGCTTCGCCCGTATGGATTTCCTGGCCGCCACCGACCAAGCATATGATCGCCGCCCAATCCCGATGACGATTCATATATGAAATCAGGAACTCCGGTTCTGATTTATCGAAATCGGGCTGGTTCTTCTTTCTTCGCATGAAGTTCGCCGTCTGCCGGAGATTCCATGCGCGCTGTGCCTCATCAAAAATGACGACATGCTCAATCGGCGGCCGTTCGTCGCGCAGAGCTTCGTCGCGAAAGTGATGCACATTTTGAATGAACGCTTTCACGCTCTCGCCGACTTTTCCTTTCCGAACCTTCTTCCCTTTAGCTTTTTGTCGGGCGACTTCGTCCCGCGTGAGTGCTTCGCGTAACACCGCGACGAGCGGATCGTTGCCAGACAAAAAAACGGCGTGGATCGGATCGTTTTCGGCATGGCGGCGAGTGGCAACATTCAGCCCGACGAGCGTCTTGCCAGCACCGGGAACCCCAGTTACGAAGCAGATGATCTTTCTGCCCATCTGGCGCGCCTCGTCAGCAAGTTCTTCGACCCGTCGCGAAGTGACGCGCAGATTCTTCGCGCCAGCGTCAAATCGAGCAATTGCTTCGACCGAATGCTGGGCATAAAGCGAGCGCGCAGCTTCGACTATCGTTGGGGTTGGGTGGTATGGCGCTGCGGCCCAGCGCACGGGATCAACCGCTGTGGCCTCCAATTCGTTCAGAAGCGCATCGATGAGAGCGCGCAGGTCTTTCGGCGTCGCCATCAGCGGCCGGTAAACACCGTCAGCGTCTCGCGAGATATCGATTGCTGGAGCCTGCAAAGCTTGTGTCGCGACCAGAATCGGCGCGATCAGCACATTGTGGCTGGCTTCGTGAAAGTTTTTCAAATCAAGTGCGTAGTCCCACACCTGGTCTAAGGCACTGCGCCTGAACTCGGCCTCGCCGGCTTTGAACTCGATCGCAAAGACAGTCGCTCCGCTAACGAGAACAACATCAATCCGACGACCCAGACGCGGAACGCTGAACTCGAAGAATACGTCACCAGTCAGTCCCTCGAGCGCGGTGCGCAGTATTTCGATCTGAGTCAGCCACGTGTTCCGCTGCGTGAGCACCACGTCGTACTCCGCCCGCGTCGCAATTGCTCCCAGAATTGTTTCTGGAGCGGCGCGGCAAAACTCGTCGACGGACGCGCTGTACCAAGCCCGAGAAATCGGCGTGTGAGCTTCCGTTGCCGCGAACTCGGCCATTGGATACCAGGTTGCATGAGGTTGGCCTGCTGTGAAGCGCATTGCGCATTATTTCTTTGTGCGCGACTGCTTTTATGCCGACGTTCCGGCTGCGACTGCTGTTAGACACCAAGGTTATGTGGTGAATTTTGGCTTCCTAAGTTCGAGCGGAACATCGCGCGCGATCGCCTGGTCACCCGCACACTGCGCAAAGCGGGATGGAAGGTGGTTCGGATCTGGCAATGTCAGCTTTCGACGAGAAGGCAGGCGCGAGTCATTGCGCGGATTCGTGTGGCCCTAACTCATCCCGCAGAGTCTAAGCTGCGTCGCAAGCCAGACGAGCTCGAATAAGCAAGCGCATCGCGCTTGGCTTAATGAACTTCCTGTTTCTCACTCGCGGTTGACGCGACGGCTCGCGCGTTTTCTCGATCGGCATTCGCCAGCCGGTGCAGATTTGATTAACTGGAACGCGTCAGCTTGGAACATCCCGACTACTCCGCGACGAGTGAGCAGGTTGCAGCGGTGATCGGTGATTGGTGGTCCGTGATCAGTGGGTAGCTGCGACGGTGCGCAATGCGCTTTCGCAACTTTCACGTATCTCCGGCCACCTTCGAATTCCCGTCAGTGTAAAAAGTTGAAAATTGCCGTAACGGATGTGAAGCAACGGGCCGGGCTTTCAAATGCTGAATGCTGAAGAGAGAAAAGCTGCAAACAGCGGTCGAGGACGAGCGATCGGGGCGCACGATCTTCCTCTGGGCGGCGAGGGTCTGCGCGACGCGACGCGCGTTTCTTCGATTTGGCAAGGCTCGGTTTGATTCTTTGGCGCGGGCTGTGCTAGAGTGTCTTACATGAGAGAAACTCTCACAATCAGTTTGCCGAAGGATTTGCGGCGCGGACTGGAGAAGATGGCTAAGGCTGAGGGCGTGACCAGCAGCGAATTCGTTCGTCGCGCGCTCAAGGCCGATATTTTCCGGCGCGCCATGCGCGCGGCGCGACGGGAACTCGTGCCGCAGGCGCGCGCTCTCGGGATCTATACCGACGAGGACGTGTTCAAGCTCGTCTCGTGAGGGTCGTCTTTGACACTAACGTTCTTTACTCGGCGCTGGCGGCAAAAGGTTTTTGCGAGGAGGTGCTGGACGAGGCGGCCGGCAATTGTGTCATTATCTGGTCGCGAGCGATGCGGGAGGAATTGGAGACGGTCCTGGCGCGGCGACATAAGATCGGGCCGGCGACGCAAGCGGCCTTCGCGGCTTACATCGAGCTTTGCGAATTTGTCGAGCCGGAGCGTCTGCCCAGGCGAGTCTGCCGGGATAAGAACGATGATTTTGTTCTCGGAACTGCTCTCGCGGGCAAGGCAGAACTGGTTGTCACCGGCGACAATGATCTCCTGACCTTGAAAGAATATGAGGGAGTCAAAATCATTTCGCCCCGCGAGTTTCTCGATCTGTTAGG
>JAICXG010000148.1 GCA_025980625.1 Chthoniobacterales bacterium | reverse complement strand
GATTACTCAGAACGGATCGGGCACCTCCACTGGAGACAAGAACCTGAAGGTGCCAGAAGGTGGCTCTGCGGTCGCGCTCCTCGGCTTGGCGCTGGTTAGCCTGGAAGGATTGCGGAGGAAGATTCGCGCTCGCCACGCTTAAATCCGGATCGAGTCATCGTTTCCCGCGATCGTGGGTTGCGCGGGAAACGGCGACCTTCACCGTCACGAGGCCGCGGGAATACCGGGTCGATCGCTCGAAATCGCGGTTCTGGGCTTGGTCGCGCGGAAAGAGATCCACACACAAGGTGATGCGACAGTAGGCGTGCCGGCAACGGCACGCCATTGCTCAATTTCATTGTAAGTGACCTTGCTACCTGTGCCGAATGGACCGAGCCGCGCGGTTGCTTCCGGTTGCGGGCTTCCGTCGCGCTTAACAAACCTAGATGCGTCTGCTGCTTGACGAGAATGACGGGTGGGCGATTGCGCGCTCATAGCTTGGCTGTATTTCGTCGGGCTTGGTGATGGTTACAGCCAGGTCGCGGAGGAGGCCATCCGTGAGGCCGTAGATCCACCCGTGGACGGAGAGGTCTTGGCTGCGTTCCCAGGCGTCCAGGACAGTTGTGGTTTGGCAAACGTTAGTCACTTGTTCGATCACGTTGAGTTCGCACAAGCGGGGAAAGGTTTGGCTCTCGCCGGAGAAAGCGTCGAGATGGTGCGTGTGTTTCTGACGGATGTCCTGGATATGGCGCAGCCAGTTATCGCTTATCCCCAGACGATGGCGCTGCAGGGCGGCTTGAACGCCGCTACAGCCGTAATGGCCGCAGACGATGATATGTTTCACCTTTAGCATCTCGACCGCAAATTGGATGACGGAGAGGCAATTCAGATCCGTGTGGACGACGAGGTTGGCAATGTTGCGATGGACGAAGAGTTCGCCGGGGAGTAACCCGACAATTTCATTCGCCGGCACGCGGCTGTCGGAGCAGCCGATCCAGAGATACTGGGGCGATTGCTGGCGGGCGAGCGTGGGAAAAAAATCCGCGTCCTGCTGCCGAACGCGGTCGGCCCAGGCTCGGTTATTCTCGAAAAGCTGAGCGAGTCTGCGCATTGCCTAACGTTTCCCCCGCAACAGATGCCGCAGTAAGACTCGGTTGTAAATCTCGGCGTAAGCGCGGGCCCGGATCCTGAAACTGAAATCCTGCGAAGCCGTAGGGATGATCCGAAACGGCTGCCTGACGAATTTGGTGCCGTAGCGATTTTTCAGGCGCGGATAGCCGTTCACCCCGGGTGTATCTTTGCCGTAGCGATCGACCGCGATAAAGCGCAAGTCGTCTTTCTTAATCGCAGTGCGCGCGTCCGCTTCGGGATAGGCCAGCTTCGGATAAAGGAGATCCACTCCGGCCAACGTGTCCTGCGCCCCCGCCGCTTTCACAACCCCAAAGGTCAGCACGAAACAAAAAAGCGCGGGGAGAATTTTTCTCATCCTGTGCAGCATACGAAGTCCCGCGCCGATCGGCGAGCGAGGAGCGCGAGAAGAAAAAGGCGCGCCTAGATTCACGACGCGCCTTTTACTGTTGTGAGTTGGATCGTGCGGCTACTTTTCGTAACGCCGGGAAACTTCCGCCCAGTTCACTGTATTCCACCAGGCCTTGAGATAATCGGGTCGGCGATTCTGATATTTCAAATAATAAGCGTGCTCCCAGACGTCGACGCCGAGCACCGGTGTGCCGTCACATCCCGCGATCGCCTTGCCCATGAGCGGGCTGTCCTGGTTCGCGGTCGAAGAAATCTCCAGCTTGCCGCTTTTGTTTTTGATCAACCACGCCCAGCCGCTCCCGAAACGGCTTCCGCCGGCGGCGGCAAGTTTTTCCTTGAATGCATCGAAGCTACCAAAGCTCGATTTGATGTCATCGGCCAGTTTGCCCTTTGGTTCGCCGCCGCCGTTTGGCCCCATGATTTGCCAGAAGAAGGAATGATTGGCGTGCCCGCCGCCATTGTTCCGCACGGCGGTGCGAATCTCCTCGGGCACCGCGCTGAGATTGCCGATCAACTCTCCGATCGGTTTGCCTTCGAGATCAGGTTTGCCTTCGATCGCCTTGTTCAGGTTGGCGACATACGCCGCGTGATGTTTGTCGTGATGAATCTCCATCGTCTTCGCGTCGATATGCGGTTCCAGTGCGTCGTTTGGGTAGGGTAATTTGGGTAGTTCGTATGCCATAGTGGAAAACTGTCGGGCTGCTTTTGCCCGATGAACAGTTATTTTTTTCCGAGCCAGGCGGCATCGGGCCGAGCGCGACGTTTACGGCAAAGGAAGCGAATTCCTGCACCCCGTCGCGCTGCACCTGCACGAACAAGCGGTAGAAACCGGGCTTGACTGCATAGAAGCGAAAGTGCAGGTCGGGCCCGCCGCGATCGCTCGCCGCCAATGGTCGTGCGATTTCCGGATGAATGTGTAGCGCCGTCGTCCGGTCCTCCCGAAAAGCGACGATATGGGCGAAGGCACCCATCACCGGCTCCAATTGATCGAATCCATTGCCGTCACCGCGCGTGACGCACAGCGTTCCGAGCGCCGGCTCGCCCGTCTTGAGCGGGCGATCGAAGGCGAGCGTGTAATGCAAGCCGTTCACCGACGTCGTTAGGCGATCCGGCTCGCGCTGGAGTGGCGCGGCATGAGAATCGGCCAGGATCAAGGCCATCGCAAACTCCTGGACATCGGTCGCAACCGGCTGGAGATCCGCCCAGACACGATAAGGGCCCGGCATTTTCGGAGTAAAACTGAAGTCGTAGCGGCCCGGGATAGTGCTGGGCGTCGGATGGATGTGATGGTAATCGATCAAGCTCCCATCGTTGAGGAGGAGGTGGATCTTGCGGGTGTGTACCTCGCGCAAGTCGTCCAGTGTAACCGGTTGTCCGGTCGTTATACTCGTTAGGCGAAGATGGGCTTGCACCTCTTGGTCGACCTCGAGAGGCGCATCGGTTTCCACCTGCGCTTTAATCGTGTAGCGACGCATCCCCACCAGCCCAGCATCGCCCGAGACGCGGACCAGGCTGCTCAGCGGCATCCCGCATTTCGGACAGATCGCACCCTTGTTTCCCACCACTTCCGGGTGCATCGCACAGCGATATCGTTCGCCGGGCGTGACCGGTTGCTCGACCGCGAGGGTGATCGGCTTGAGCTCGGCTGCCGTCATGGGTGTAATGAGCATTGCGCAAGCGCAGCAAAGCGGGCCGAGGATCGGCGTTCGAAATTGCATGAGGGGGAGAAAACGTTGCACCATCAGAAAAACATTCTGCGCATCAAATCGCCTCGCTGGCAACAGCGGCCTGTTCCCGATCAGTGCAGTCACTTGCACAAGCCGAGGGCAGAGGTTACGTCCAGCGGTCGATGATGGAAAATTTTTCTGCCCGCCGGCTGGCGCTTTTGCTGGGCTGCTGGCTCTTCGCCATAACCCCTGCCTGCCAGCGCAAAGCTGAAAAAGCCGCGCCGGCGACTTCTCCTACGCCATCCAGCGGCGCCAAACAGGTCGCCGAGGTAAACCGGGTCGCTCAGCCCATTACCGGCCCGATCACGCCGGCCATCGTCGACCAGCAGAATCCCGACTCGATCGCTGCCTATCTACATTTCCCCAAAGATCCGCAGACAGCGAAGCTCGACAGCGCGGTGCAATTCTACTGTGACATCACAGAGACCGGCACAGTCGAGACCACCGACGCGCTCGTGGGAAAGAACGAAGCGTTCAAAGACGCTGTGCAAAAGGCGCTCGATTGGGGGCACTTCACACCCGCAACTGTCAACGGAAAACCGGTGCGCGTTTACGTCGGCGGCACGGTCCTGTTCTTGCACGAGAACGGCGAGGAAGTCATCGTCGTGTCGCTCGCCACGCATGACCGCGACCGGGTCAGCAAGTTTGAGAATTACATTCAGCCGCAATTGGTCGGCGGATTGCGCCACGCGCTCGAGCAGGAGATCGCGAAACTGACCAAAGGAATCCTCGTCGCGGGCCGGGCGGAGGTGGTCGTAAATGTCGATCACGAAGGTAAAGTGACAGGCACGTCGGCGATCTCGGAGAGTCCCAGAGGCAGCGGCCTCGGTAGATTACTCGACGACGCGGTGCGGCATTCAAACTTCACTCCCGCCTACGAGAACGGCAAGCCGGCGGCGGGCGGAATCAACGTCGTCGCCGATTTCGGGATGTTCTAAGATCGCGCTCGGCCGAAAGCACGATCGCTGGAAGTGCCTCCTCTTCCTGCTCGAACGCTACTATCTTACGCAGCGCAAAAGATAGGCAAGGCGGAAAAGCGAGCGAGGTGAGCAAGTCTGCAGTTACTCGTGGCGCAATTCATTCATCCATTCGTTAGTCACTCACGGCGGGGGAGTCACTGCCTATGAATCAGCTTCGGTCGAGATGGCAGCTTCGCCGGAGGGCGTCTGCAGCGCCTGTTCAAAGGCCCGCCAGGAAAGGATGGCGCATTTGACCCGCTGCGGGAATTTCCGCACGCCCCGCAAGAGGCGGAGATCGCCTAACGAGGGTGGCGCTGCGGCGACGTCGCTCGTCACGAGATCTTGGAAAGCGCGCAAGAGCAATGTCGCTTCCGCCCGGCTTTTGCCCTTGAGTTTCATCGTCATGAGCGATGCCGAGGCCTGGCTGATCGCGCAACCCTGACCGGTAAAACGGATGTCTTCGACCGCGCCATCGGCCCCGAACTTAACCGCGAGATGGATTTCGTCGCCGCAGGAGGGATTATCGCCATGCACGCGGACCCCCGCATCGGGTAACTCGCCGAAATTTCGGGGGCGCCGGGAGTGATCGAGGATCACTTCCTGATAAAGCTCTTCGAGATCGGAATTCACGCAAAGAAATGCACCGCGTCGCGGAGAATTTCGACCATCCGATCGATCTCTTCGAGCGTGTTGTAGAAATAGAAACTCGCCCGGGTCGTCCCCGGCAAACCGAACCTGCGCATCAGCGGTTGATTGCAATGATGTCCGCCGCGGAGAGCCAGACCGCGTTGGTCAGCAAAAGTGGTCAGGTCGTGCGGATGCGCCGCGGCCATGACAAAGCCGACGAGGGCACCGCGCGGAGCGGGCGGGCCAAGGAGGCGAAGGCTCGGGATTTCCGTGAGCCGTTCCATAGCGTAGGAGGTCAGGCGCGAATCGTGTTGAAAAATATCGGCCCGGCCGATCCGCTCGAGATAATCAATGGCTGCGGCGAGGCCAATCGCGCCGGCAATGTCAGGCGTGCCTGCTTCGAAACGGTGCGGGGATCTTTTGAAGGTTGTCTTTTGCAAAGTCACGCTCGTGATCATTTCCCCGCCACCCTGCCAGGGCGGAATGGCCTCGAGAATTTCCCGACGGCCGTAGAGGACGCCAATGCCGGTCGGCCCCGCCATTTTGTGCCCGGAGAAGGCCGCCAAGTCACAACCCAGCTCGCGGACATTGACCGGTATATGACCGATGCTTTGCGCGAGATCGACGAGGGTGAGCGCTCCGATGGCGCGGGCGCGAGCGCACAGCTCGGTCACCGGATTGATTGTGCCTAACGAGTTGGAGATATGAGTGAAGGCGAACATCTTCACTTCCTTCGTGAGCAGGGACGAGAGCTTCTCGAGCGCGAGCGTGCCATCGTCTCGCACCGGAACGAAGCGCAACTCTGCGCCGGTCTTTTCGGCGATCAATTGCCAGGGCACGAGATTGCTGTGGTGTTCCATCTCGGTGAGCAAAACCACGTTGCCCGGCCGTAGAAACTTTCCGCCCCAAGCCTGCGCGACGAGGTTGATGCTCTCGGTTGTGCCGCGAGTGAAAACGATTTCCTCCTCACTCTCCGCGCCGATGAACTCGGCTACGCGCTGGCGCGATCGTTCATAGGCTTCGGTGGCGCGCGAGCTCAGCTCGTGCAGGCCGCGATGCACGTTGGCGTTGTCGTGTTCGTAGTAATTCCGCAGCGTCTCTATCACTGCGCGCGGTTTTTGTGTGGTCGCCGCGTTATCGAAATAAATCAACGGCTGATCCCGCACCTGCTGGTCCAGAATTGGGAAGTCGGCCCGGATTTTCTCCCAGTCGATAAGGGCGCTTTTGTGCACGCGCTAATGTGGGCCCGCCTCGCCTCGCGCGCTACCCCGCAGATGCCTAACGATTATCCAGCAGCCTCGACTGGTTGCATCGGGTTGGCCAGATCTTCCGCCGGATTGATGCGCCAGCGCTCTGCGACTGCGCTCAACTCCGGGTTGAGCGACCAACGATCCGGCAGCGGCTCGCCCGTGTATTCAGCGCTGCCACCTTTGAGCGACATGCAATTGGCATTGTTCCCGATCTCGGCAATGCGTCCGAATTCCTCCGGCGTGAGACTGATTTCCGGCAGCGCGGCCAGTTCCTCGAGCTTGCGCTCGATCGGCTTGCCGTCGGCGCCGGCTTCCTCGATCAAGGTCGGAACGACGCTCCGCACTGGGTCGTGCTGAAGATTCCAGATACACGCCAGTTGCAACATCGTTAGGCCATGTGCTTCCGCGATGGGGCGCATCCTCTCGATTTTTTCCATCCCGGCCTCTACCCAGCCGGCCGGCCGGAACTTGCGATGATCGCGCGCGCCAAAGGTGTGCTGCGGCTTGACGTCATCGTGAAAAAGGCCGCCGTAATCCACCACTCGCGTTAGGATTTTTGTGTTCGTCTTTTCCGCCGCGGGAAGAGAAAGCCGGCCGGGCCACGGCTCGAGCGGATTCAGAATGATCATCGCCCAATCGATCAATCCTTGGAAACGTTCGAGGCAAAGAATCAGATCGAGAGTAAAACCATTCGCCGGCCCGGGCGCGACGCCGAGCTGACTCGTTAGGCCAGCATCCTTCAGTTTCTCCATCCCTTTCCAGACCGCGTCGGACGTATAGCCGGTCGCGTCGGGATTATGCAGCAGGAGAAGATCGAAACGATCGGCTCGGCAACGTTCAAGCGCTTTCTCGGCTGCGAAACGAAGATAGCTCGCGTACTCCGCCGGTTTGCGCAGCATCGGATTCGTGAAGCGCGGGAAGCCTTTCGCGCCGTCGCGTTGCCCATGATAAAAGTCGTGCCCGATCGCCCCGACCAAAGAGTAGTTATCGCGTGGGAATCCTTCGAGCGCCTCGCCGAGCAAGCGGTCGGCCTCGCCTTCTCCATACACATCGGCGGTGAGAAGAGTGCGGATTCCTTCCTCGTGCGCCGACCGCACAAGATC
>JAICXG010000047.1 GCA_025980625.1 Chthoniobacterales bacterium | reverse complement strand
GCCTCGTCGCCAATTCGCATCGGGCTTGTCGCCTAACGAATCAAGGCATGATGTCCAGACCAGATCTGTCGCCGTTCTGCCTTTCGACAACTTGAGTGGTGACAAGGAGAACGAATATTTTTCCGATGGGATCAGCGAGGAACTGCTGACTGTGCTTCAGAAAATTCCCGGGCTGCATGTGGCCGCCCGGACCTCGGCTTTTTCCTTCAAGGATGAGAAGGCTTCGGCGCAGGAGATCGGCCAGAAGCTAGAGGTCGCGAATCTGGTTGATGGCAGTGTCCGGAAGTCTGGCGACACGGTGAGGATCGCGGCGCGTCTTAGCCGGGCAGCTACCGGCGAGCAGGTATGGAGCGAGAGCTACACCCGTGAGCTGAAGGATGTCTTCGCGGTGCAGAGTGAGATTGCGCAGACCATCGTGGCGCAGTTGAACGCGAAGCTGGACGGCAGCGCCGTTGCGCAGCAGGTGCAGCAGGCTGTGCGCGGCGGCACAAGCAATCCCGAGGCTTACGAGCAATTTCTTCAGGGCCGCTATTTCCTGAACCGGTTCTCGATCGCGGATTTCGATAAGGCGCGCGCCTTCCTCGAACGCGCGTGTCAGCTGGACCCAAAGTTTCCCTTGGCTTGGGCGGCCTTGTCGCAGGTCTGGAGTTTGCAGACCGGCTGGTCCGACAAGCTGACCCGGGCACAATTCAGCGCGGGCCTGGCGCAGGCGCGAGACGCGGCCGATCGTGCCTTAGAGTTAGCTCCGGATTTGCCGGAGGCGCTTACCGCTAAGTTCTCGATTCAATTCTTGTACGATTTCGATTGGAAAGGCGGGGCGGAGACAATCAAGAGGGCGCACGCGCTCGCGCCTTCCGATCCGGTGATCCTGATCTCCGCGGCTGAAGTCGCGGTCATTTTTCGCGACTATCGCGGAGCGGTGGACCTGGCGCGTCAGGCCGTAGCGCTCGATCCGGTGAACGCGCAGGTTCGGGTTTATCTCGCGAACGCGCTCCTGCAAGCGCGGCGGCCCGCCGATTCACGCGCGGAATACGAACGGGTGGCCGAGCTGAATCCTTCCACTCCGTGGGCGTTTGCGGGCCAGGGAGTCACCTATCTGTTCGAGGGGAAAAATGCGGAAGCGTTAGCTGCGGCGGAACGCGAAACCACGGAGTTTGCCCGCCTCGTAGTCTCGGCCGTCGCGCTTTGGAACCTTGACCGAAAAGAAGAGTCGGATGCCACTCTGGCTACGTTGATCAAGGACGACGCTGACATCGGCGCGTTCCAGATCGCGGAGGTTTATAGCGGCCGCGGTGACAAGGACCAGGCCTTTGCCTGGCTCGATCGGGCGCGCCGCCAGCAGGACGCCGGACTGGCGTATTTCCCTAACGATCCTCTGCTCGATCCGCTAAGATCAGATCCTCGCTGGGCGGCCTTTCAGCGCACGATGGGTTTGGCCGAGGATCAACTGAAATGAGGACGACAACTTTTTGGCCGAGATGGAAGCACCGCAAGATTGGACCGATGGCGGGGCTGTATCTCCTCGGCGGGTATGACTCATGAATATTTTTACCGAACTGAAACGTCGCAATGTCATCCGCATGGCCGGCCTCTATCTCGTCGGCGCCTGGCTCTTGGTGCAGGTCGCGGGAACGATACTGCCAATGTTCGGCGCGCCGGATTGGCTGCCGCGCACGATCGTTCTCCTGCTCGCGATTGGTTTCATCCCGGCCCTTATCTTTAGCTGGGTCTTTGAGCTAACTCCACAGGGCCTGAAGCGTGATGAAGATGTTCCGCCGGAACAATCGATCGCGCCGCAAACCGCGCGCCGGATGGATCGCATGATCATCGTCGTCCTGTTACTCGCGCTCGGTTACCTTGCCTTCGATAAATTCGTGCTCGGGCGCCAGAGCGAGCCAACGGCGAGTGTTAGTCACACCATCAATAAGAAGTCAATTGCGGTGCTGCCTTTCGAGAACCTGAGTCGCGATCCGGATAATGCTTATTTCGTCGATGGCATTCAGGATGAAATTCTCACCCGCCTGGCCAAGATCAGCGCCCTTAAGGTTATCTCCCGCACCTCTACCATGCGCTACGCCAGCCGGCCGGATAACCTGCGCGAAATCGCCCGGCAGCTCGGCGTCGCCAACATACTTGAGGGAAGCGTGCAGAGAGCCTCCGGGACAATGCGGGTCAACGTGCAGTTAATCGAGGCGGAGAGTGATTCGCACCTCTGGGCCGAGAGTTACGATCGCGACATTAAGAATATCTTTTCGGTCGAAAGCGAAGTTGCGCAGAGTGTCGCGGATGCGCTTAAGGCGACCCTGCTGCCGGCGGAGTCAGCGCGGGTTGCCGACGTGCCGACGAAAAATCCGGCGGCCTACGATCTATTCCTGAAAGGACAGTATCTCTTCAACCAGCTCCAGACGAGCGCCTCCAAGGATCCGGTCGCGGACGGCAAGGCGGCGACGGATTTCTATCGCCGCGCCGTGACGGCCGATCCCAATTTTGCCCTCGCTTACGCGCGCTTGTCCTATCTCGAGAGTTATCTGCATTGGTACGGCGTGGATAACAGCACGGCGGTGATCGAGGACGCGCGCGCGGCCGCCGAGCAGGCGCTGGCCTTGCAGCCTGACCTGCCCGAAGCGCATCTCGCGATGGGGTATGTTCATTATTGGTGCCATCGCGACTACGCGGCGGCGCTGCGCGAGTTTTCGATCGCTCGGGCGAGCCTGCCTAACAATGCCGAGGTGATGGCGGCGATCGGCTACGTGCATCGCCGGCAGGGCGATGCCGCGCGTGGAGTTCCGGAAATTCAGCAGGCGATGGCTCTCGATCCACGCAACTCACTGCTCCCGCGCGAAATCGCCAATTCCTATACCGCGCTGCGCCGTTACGCTGAGGCCGATGCGGCCTATGCGCGATCGCTGGCCATCTTTCCGGGAGATATCGAGGCCCAGGAACAACGCGCCGCGAGTATGATGTATAGCGGCGACATCGCAGCCGCGGCGCGCATTCTCGCCGCGATTCCCGCCGACACTGATCCGCAGGGTTCCGTCTCACTTCTGCGCTACAAACTGGCCATGACCACCCGCCAGCCCGACGCGGCCCTCGCCGCGCTCGCGCATTCACCGGACTGGCTCATGACTCGTTGGGAACATAGCCTTGCGCCGCTGAGTTTGCTGCGAGCGCAGGCGCTGGCGTTGAAAGGCGAGACTGGCCCAGCCCGCGATGCCTTTCTCAAGGCGGAACAGGAGTTACAAACCCTGCTCGACAAGCCGCACGAGTTAGCCGATGCGCAGAGTTATCTGGGGCTGGTCTATGCCGGACTCGGCCAAAAGGAAGCCGCCTTGAAGGCCGGCCGCGCCGCGGTCGATCTCTTACCGATGTCGCACGATGTCATCGTTGGAGCTTTTTATCTTGAGCGACTGGCTCGGGTCGAAGCGGAGGTTGGTGAAACCCAATCCGCGATCGATCATCTGGAGCAACTGTTATCCTCTTCGGGCGGCGAGACTGTATCGGTCGCGACGCTGCGGATCGATCCGGTGTGGGACCCCATGCGCGACGATCCTCGCTTCAAGGCATTGTTGGCGAAACATGCGGTCGGTGAGAAGAATGCTCCGCCATGAACGAATTCCTGCAACGGCTGAAGCAGCGCAAGCTGGTGCAATGGGGAGTGGCCTATGTCGCGGCGGCGTTCGCGTTTTTACAAGGCGTCGACATTGTCGCGCAACAATTCGGCTGGCCGCAAGGCGTGCGTCGCGGCATTACCATGGCCATGGTTGTCGGCTTCTTCGTTATGCTGGTCCTAGCCTGGTATCACGGCGAACGCGGGGCGCAGAAAGTCAGCGGCACAGAACTGCTAATTCTGGCGCTCCTATTATCGTTAGGCGGCGGATTTCTCTGGCGCTTTGCCGGCGCTTCGCGCGAGCCGGCGACGATGTCCGCCGCTGCGACCGCAAGCGCGGGCTCGCTTGCCCAGGCCGTTGCGATCCCGGAAAAATCAATCGCCGTTCTTCCTTTCGAGAACCTGAGCAGTGACAAGGAAAACGCCTTTTTTACCGATGGCGTGCAGGATGAGATCCTGACTGATCTGGCCAAGGTCGCCGACTTGAAAGTCATTAGCCGGACGAGTGTGATGCAGTTTCGCGACGCGGCCGCGCGCAACCTGCGCAAGATCGGCGAAGAGTTGGGTGTCGCACACGTGCTCGAAGGCAGTGTGCAACGCGCGCGCGGGAAAGTGCGGGTGAATGCGCAACTGATCGACGCCCGTACCGACGCGCATCTTTGGGCGCAGACCTACGATCGCGACCTGGCGGATGTCTTCGCCATCCAAAGCGAGATCGCGCAGACGATCGCCGGACAGTTGCAAGCCAGGCTCTCGCCTAACGAGCAAAAGGCAATCGAGCAGCCGCCCACAACCGATCTCCAGGCGCACGATCTCTACCTGCGGGCCCGGGCCCTCGATGACCTTTTCAATGATCCCAACGGCCGCGAATATCTCCTCCAGGCCGCGCAGTTGCTCGATCAAGCCGTCCAGCGCGATCCGAACTTCCTACTCGCCTACTGTCTGCTCTGCGAAGTGCATACCGATCTTTACTTCGGTGGGTTCGATCATACGCCGGCGCGACTCGACCTGGCCCGGGTCGCGCTGGAGAAGGCTGAGCGCATTCGGCCAGAGGCGGGTGAAGTGCACATGGCCAAAGGCAATTTTGCCTACCACGGCCATCGCGATTACGATGGCGCGCGGGCCGAGTTTGACCTCGCGAGGCGCACGCTGCCAAATTCTTCCCGCCTCGCCATGATCAGCGCCGCGCTCGACCGCCGGCAGGGACGCTGGGATGACGCCTTCAAGAATTTCCAGCGCGCCGTCGAATTGGACCCGCGCGATTCGACGGTCCTGGAAGAGACTGGGTTTACTTACAGCCGCATGCGGCTCTTTGCCGGAGGCAGGCCGTATCTGGAGCGTGCGGCGGCGGCGAATCCGAATGATGTCTTTGTTCGACTGGTCCTCTGGTCTCTGCCTTACTTCGAGCGCGGCGATACAGTGTCGCTTCGGGCGCAGCTCGATGAACTCTTGCGCACGAACCCTCAGGACGCGCCTCGAATTGCTGCTTATTATGTGGAGATCGCTCTGGCCGAACGCAACCGCGCTGCGGCCGAGCAGGCTTTGCAGCTTGTTCCGGCGGAGGGCTCGGTCGACACCACACTTAATGCTCTCTGGCCTCGCGAGTGGTACGTTGGCTTAGTCGCAAAGAGCTTTGGCGATGCGAGCGGCGCAGAAAAAGCCTTTGCCGCCGCCCGCGCCCATGCGCTGCGAACCACGCAAGAGCAACCAGATTATCCTCCGGGCTGGCTTATACTCGGGTTGCTCGATGCCGGACTCGGTCATAAGTCGGACGCGATCGCCGAGGGCAGGCGCGCACGAGAGTTACTCCCGATCTCGAAAGACGCGCTCGATGGCCCGATCTACGTTACGGATCTCGCGATGATTTATGCCTGGGTGGGCGAAAAGGATCTCGCGCTAGAAGAGCTACAACTATCAGCCAGCATTCCCTGTGGCGTGCAATACGGCTTCCTCAAGCTCTCGCCCACGTGGGACTCACTTCGGAGCGATCCGCGCTTCAAGAAGATCGTTGCCTCCCTCGCACCCAAAGGTAACCCAACAGAAAGCAAGTGAACCCGCGCCACTTTTTCGTAGAGCTGAAACGACCCAGTGTTTTACAAGAGCGTTCTTTCATGCATGCCCGCGGAAAGGATGCGGGCGAGCGCGGGAGAAATAACGTATTGCTTTCTGTGCAATTGCGTATTATCAAAAAATATGACCACGATTACCTGTAAGATTCCCGACGAGGTCAGCGCGCATCTCGAAGCAGCCGCCCGGCAGCGGCGTGTGCCGAAGTCTCAGATCGTGCGGGAAGCGCTGGCCGCAAGTTTCCGAAAGAATAAGCCCAAGGTATCCGCTTTCGATTTGATTAAGGATGTATGCGGGATTGTCGAAGGTGGTCCGAAAGATTACGCTAGCCATCCTCGACACTTGAGAGGTTTTGGCGCCTCGTGAGCGAGGTCTTGGTCGATACCGGGCCGCTCGTCGCGATGCTTTGCGCCGGCGACCAGGATCATGCCTGGACGGTAAAGCAGTTCCGCGCTCTTCCTCCGCCATTACTGACTTGTGAACCGGTGATTGCGGAAGCTTGCTTTTTGATCGAGCGGAGGGGAGTCAGCGGCGCGGTCATCCTGGAAAGGATCGAGAACGGTTTACTGCGCATTGCTTTGGAACTTGAGGATCACTGCGCCGCGCTGAGGAAGCTGATGACGCGCTACGCCAGTGTCCCGATGTCCCTCGCTGATTCCTGCCTGGTGCGCATGTCAGAGATTTATCCCGAATGCCACGTCTTCACTCTCGACAGCGATTTTCGCGTTTATCGCCGCAACGGACGGCAGATGATTCCGACGATCGTACCGGAGAGATAGGAGCAGAGAGTGGTAGAGCGCGCGATGAACCGAAGCGTTTCTTAGCCGCACAAAGCGACGCAGCCTTTATGGCACCTGACTCTGACAGCAATCTTCGGTTCGAGATAGGTCATGTCTTGTTCATTGATCTGGTGGGTTATTCCAAACTCTTGATCGAGGAGCAGAAAGAGCGGCTTCGCCAGCTCACCGAGGTCGTGCTCGCGACCGCGCAGGTGCGCGAAGCCCCTGACGAGCAACTCGTTAGGCTGCCGACCGGCGACGGGATGGCGTTGGTCTTCCGTCACAGTGCGGAAGAGCCCGCGCGATGCGCGCTCGAGATCGCCGAAGCGCTCCGGAAGCACCCGGAACTTCCCGTTCGGATGGGCATTCACAGCGGGCCGGTAAGTGAGGTGACCGACGTGAGCGGTCGGACCAATATTGCCGGGGCTGGCATCAACACGGCGCAGCGGGTAATGGATTGCGGTGATGCCGGGCACATCCTCCTCTCCCAACACGTGGCGGATGATTTGGTGCAATACCGGCAATGGGCGCCGCGGTTGCGTGATCTCGGCGAATGCGAAGTCAAGCATGGGGTGCGTCTCCACCTGGTGAACCTCTACGCGGAACCGTTGGGCAATCCCGAAGTGCCGGAGAAGTTTCGCCAGAGTGCCGCGTCAGCGGCAATGCCCTCGCCGGTTGTTAAACCGAAGCGCATGCCGTGGCATGAAGTCGTCGTCGTCGCGGTCGTGCTCGCCTTCCTGATCGGTGCTGGCGTTTTCGTTTTCCGGCAAAGGGCGACGCCACAAACGAGCAGCGCTCCGACTTCACGCGCCGCTCCTGTAGTTTCCGACAAAAGCATCGCCGTGCTCCCGTTCGAAAATCTGAGCCGCGATCCGGACAACGCCTTTTTTACCGATGGCGTGCAGGACCAAATCCTGACGGACCTCGCGCAGATCGCAGATCTGAAAGTGATCAGCCGCACAAGCGTGATGCAGTACAAGAGCGGCGCGCCGCGCAATCTGCGCGAAATCGGGCAGCAATTAGGTGTCGCGCATGTGTTGGAAGGCAGCGTGCAACGCGCGGCCAACAAGATCCGGGTGATCGCGCAATTGATCGATGCCCGCAACGACGCGCATCTGTGGGCCCAAACCTACGATCGCGACCTGGCCGATGTGTTCGCCATCCAAAGCGAGATCGCCAAAGCGATCGCGGACCAGTTGCAGGCCAAGCTCTCGCCTAACGAGAAGAAAGCGATTGAGCAGCCGCCCACGACTGATCTGGCGGCTTTCGACCTTTACAGCCGGGCGAAGTCACTTCTCCTCACGGCAGGTTTCAGCGCGACGAGCGAGCCAGACGTGCGGAAGGCGATCGAACTTCTGGATGAAGCGGTGAAGCGCGATCCCTCGTTTTTCGACGCTTACTGCCAGCTCGCCTATGCGCACGAAACCATTTATGCAGTAAAGGGGTCTGATCACACTCCCGCCCGGCTGGCCCTGGCTGAAGCTGCTCTTGAAAGCGCGACACGGCTGCGGCCGGATGCTGCCGAAACGCATTTGGCGCGCGCACAATATCTCTACTACGGGCGGCGCGGCTATGCTGGCGCCCTCGCCGAATTGGAGATTGCGCGGCGAGCATTACCCAATGATCCGCGTCTTTTCGAACTCACCGGCTACATTCTGCGGCGGCGCGGCCAGCAGGAGGAAGGTCTGCGCAATCTGGAGCGCGCGGTGGAGCTAGACCCGCGCAACTTTTCTACTCTGCAACAGATCGCGCTCAGTTATGTAAACCTTCGGCGCTATGCCGAGGCGATCGCTGCCCTGGATCGCGCGTTAGTGATCGTGCCCGACAACGTCGAAACGCGGGCCAATCGTGAACTATATTATCTCTGCTGGAAAGCGGACACGCGCCCGTTGCGCCAGACAATTGATGCAATCCTCGCGCAAGGACCGGGCGCTATTGCTAACGCGGCGGACGTCTGGTTCGCGTGCGCTCTGGCCGAACGCGATCCGGCTGCGGCCGAACGAGCGCTCGTCGCGCTGAGCGACAATCCATGCTGGGGCGAATCCGCGATTACTCTGAGCCGCAGCTTTGGAGAAGGGCTGCTGGCGCGCATGACCAAAGATGAGGCAAGAGCGCGCACTGCGTTTGAAGCGGCTCGCGCCCAGCAGGAAAAGATCGTGCAGGCGCAGCCGGACTACGGACCGGCGCTCTGCGTCCTCGGCTTAATCGACGCTGCTCTTGGGCGGAAAGACCTGGCCTTGGACGAAGGCCGGCGAGCGATCGCGCTCACGCCGCTGGAAAAAGATGTCCTCAACGGCAGCCGCGTCCTTCAATATTTCGCCATCACGGCAGCGTGGGCGGGCGACAAGGAGCTTGCCTTGCAGCAACTGGAAGCTGGGCTGCGTGCTCCCGTCGCATCGCTCATGCTGAGCTACGGCGCCTTAAAACTGCTCCCCTTCTGGGACCCGCTCCGCGGCGATCCGCGCTTCGAAAAAATCGTCACCTCGTTAGCGCCGAAGGGTTCGAAGTAAGAGGCATGGCGACCGAACAAAAAGCCGCCCTGCGTCTGGAGATAGGCCATGTCTTGTTCATCGACATCGTCGGCTACTCGAAAGGGTTGATTAACGAGCAGAGCGAGTCGTTGCAAAAGTTGAAGGAGATTGTGTGTGGGACGGAGCAGTTCCGCCTCGCCGAAGCGGAAGGCAAACTTCTCCGATTGCCGACGGGCGACGGCGGCGCACTGGTTTTTCGCAACAATCCGGAAGCACCGGTTCTGTGCGCTTTGGAAATCAGCAAGGCATTGAAGAGTCATCCCGAACTTAAAGTGCGCATGGGAATTCATAGCGGGCCGGTCAATGAAGTCACCGATCTGAACGACCAGGCAAACATTGCCGGCGCCGGGATCAACATGGCGCAGCGGGTGATGGATTGCGGTGACGCCGGACACATTCTTCTCTCAAAACGCGTGACCGACGACTTAGAACATTATCCACAATGGCGTTCGCATTTCCACGATCTTGGCCAATGCGAAGTCAAGCACGGCGTCCGTGTTTCGGTGGTTAATCTCTATACCGATGAAGTCGGGAACGCGGAATCGCCGGAGAAATTTCGACAGACAAAATCAAAGAAACAAACAGCGCTGCCAATTTCCCGGCGCGACGAGGAACTCTGGATTGCAGTCATTCCTTTCAAGTGCGCCGGTGACGCCGAACTGCAGTCTTTTGCCGATGGTTTGGGCGAGGACATTACCACCGGGCTTTCCCGGTTTGACTATCTCTCGGTCGTAGCGAGCGCCTCGGCCGCGCAACTAAGGGGTGAGAACGCGAAGACTCTCGGTGAGAAACCCGGCGCGCGCTATGTCCTGCAAGGAAGCATTCGTCAAGGAGGCTCCAGCATTCGGGTTACTGCGCAGTTAGCCGATACGCAGGCCGGCACTCAGCTTTGGGCCGAGACTTATAATCGGGATCTGCAAACGTCCACCATTTTCGATGCGCAGGACGACATCGCGACCCGTGTCGTCGCGACCGTGGCTGATAGCTACGGCGTGCTGGTTCATTCCATGAGAGCAGCGACCTCGCAGAAAAATGACAGCGATCTCACCCCGGCGGAATGGCAGTTCCAGTATTTCGCTTACCGGGAGCAGATCACACCTGCTTCTCATGGTGCACTGAGGAGCCGGCTAGAACGCGCGGCTAAGTCGGACAATCGGCCTTCGGACTTATGGGCGTGTCTTGCCCAGGTCTATGTCGATGAATACGCCTTTGGTTTTCCTGGGGGTGACGCGACCTCTCTCGATCGCGCTCTAACGGCGGCGCGGCGCGGCGTCGAATTAGATCGCGCGAACCAATTCGCGATGGTGGCGCTGGCGCAGACGCACTTTTTCCGCCAGGATCTCGCGGCCTTTGGTCCGGCGGCGGAACGCGCGATGGCACTCAACCCGCTCAATACGGACGCGCTCGGAATTCTAGGGCTGGAGATCGTGCACACCGGGGAGTTCGAGCGCGGTACCACGATCGTTAGGCGGGCGATGGAACTAAATGCTAATCATGCGGGTTGGATGCATTTCGCTCCACTCTGGAATCATTTTCACAAAGGTGAATACGAGCTAGCCTTGGAATGCGCGAACCGGGTGGACGTGCCCGGACTTTTCTGGCCTTTTCTCGTTATGGCATCGGCCTGCGGTCATCTTGGCCGGCGCATCGAAGCCGCGGCTGCGGTTCGGGACCTATTGGCGCTCGATCCAGAGTTTGCGGCGCACGCGCGCTCAAACATTGGGACCTGGCACTTCGCGAGCGGTCTGATGGATCCAATACTCGAAGGACTCCGCAAAGCAGGCCTCGCGATTCCGGAAAACGATGACTCATCCGACTCACCGAAACGAGTAAAGTCTACTATCACGGACGCCGGAGCGGTTCGCGCAAACGATGGCTTTTGGGTCGCGGTGCTGCCCTTTAAATACAGTGCCGGCAATGCCGATCTTACGGTCTTGGCCGAGGGATTAACGGAGGAGATCGTTACCGGCCTGTCGCGCTTCTCTTATCTCAAGGTCATCGCGCGCGGTTCGACTTCGCGCTACGCCAACGAGTCAGTTGATGTTCGTTCCGCGGGCAAGGAACTGGGCGCCCGTTACGTCATGGAGGGAAGTCTTCGGCAGGCGGGGAGCAAATTGCGCCTTGCCGTGCAACTGGTTGACACAGTCTCTGGTACTCATCTTTGGGCTGAGAAATATGAACGCGCCTTCAGCCCGGGAGCAATCTTCGAGTTACAAGATGAGTTAGTTCCGCGAATTGTTTCGACGGTCGCTGATATGAATGGGATTCTGCCGCGCAGCCTCAGTCAAGCTGTGCGCGGCCGCCAGCCGCAGGAGTTGACTCCTTATGAAGCCGTGTTGCGCGGCTTTGGTTACTTGGAGCGAGTAACACCGCAAGATCTTGCAGCGGCGCGGTCTGGTTTGGAAATGGCGGTACGGAAAGCGCCGACTTATGCAGATGCGTGGGCGATGCTGGCTTACTTGTGTGGACAGGAGTACGGTCAAGGATTCAGTTCTAAAACGGAATGCCTAACGAGTGGTTTATCCGCGGCGCGGCGGGCCGTCGAGATCGATCCATCCAATCATCTGGCTTACCTTAGTCTGGCCCAGGCTCTCTTTTTTCTAAAGGAATTCGAGAGCTTCCGTAATGCGGCCGAGCGAACCGTCGTCTTAAACCCGATGGATGGTAACTCCATTGCTTTTCTTGGCGAGTTACTAACTTATGCAGGCGAGTGGGAACGCGGCCGCGCCCTGTCGACGCGTGCGAAGCAGCTAAATCCAAATCATCCCGGCTGGTATTGGTACGCCAACTTCTACAATTCTTATCGCCAGGGCGACTATCGCGACGCACTCAGTGCTTTGCGCAAAGCCGATTTGCAGGGTCACTGGGGCATGCACGCAGGGCTCGCGGCCACTTACGGACAGCTTGGAGAGGCCGATGCGGCCAGGAAGGCCCTGCAAGAGTTGCTCGGATTGCGACCAGACTTTGCGATTAAAGGTCGCCACGAACTCGAGAAGTGGTTCGATCGCGGATATGTCGAGCGCTTTGTTGAAGGTCTGCGGCGCGCAGGTCTTGAGATTGGTGACAAATCGGATGCTTCTGCTGCGAGAATCGTTGGCGAAAAGCAGAAAGTAAATGCAGGTGCCGAAACCGTGGCAACAGCTAGCCCGGCCAAATCGATCGCGGTGCTCCCATTCGTCAACATGAGCGCGGACAAAAACGACGAGTATTTGAGTGACGGGATGACCGAGGAACTAATTAACGCGCTGGCCAGGGTACCAGGGCTGCGCGTGCCGGGGCGGACGTCTTGTTTTGCTTTCAAGGGCAAAACCGAAGCGGATATCTTCCGAAAAGTCGGTGATCAGCTGCATGTCAATATTGTCTTGGAAGGAAGCGTTCGCAAAGCCGGCGAGAAACTGCGCGTCACCGCCCAGCTCGTGAATGTGAGTGAGGGTTACCATCTCTGGTCGGAAGATTACGATGGCGATGTAAGAGATATTTTTACCTTTCAGAGCGACGTGGCCCGGCGCGTGGTCGAAGCCCTGCAAATCAAGTTGGGTGGGGACGAGACGCGCGTCCTGGCGAAGAAGCCGACCGAGAATCCCGAAGCACACCGGCTCTACCTTCTCGGCCGTTACGAGTTTACCAAGTACACGCAGGCTGGCTGGAATAATGCAATCCGTTATTACGAGGAGGCACTCCGAATCGATCCTGAATTTGCCTTAGCCTACTGCGGATTGGCTGACAATTACGCTTATATGGGCAGCGCGGTGATGCCGGGGAAAGAGGCCAATGAAAAGGTAAAAGAGTTTGCCCAAAAGGCGCTGCAACTCGATCCCGATCTGGCCGAGGCGCGCATGTCTCTCGCCCTGGCTCTCGTTGCTACTTATGATTGGCGGAGCGGTCTGAAAGAGTTCGATCGTGCGCTCGAGCTGAATCCAAATCTGGCATTCGCCTATGAGTTACAAGCCTGGACTGTGAACGGGCTGGGCCGATTCGAGGAGGCGATTGCGAAAACCGAGAAAGCGATCGAGCTCGACCCGCTGAATCCGTTCTTTCAAATGGCTTTGAGTTTCTTCCAATATTGGGCGAGCCACTACGACGACGCGGTCGCGCAAGCCAGAAAGACATTGGCGATGGATCCGAATTCAGCGATCAGCCACGTTCTGATCGGCCTCTCTTTGCTTAAACAAGGCAACGTCGCCGGCGCAATCGCGGAATTGGAACAATCCAAAGCTCCGGATCCGGGCGCGTGGTATCAAGGCTTTCTCGGCTATGCTTATGCCATCTCCGGAGAAGGCGCGAAGGCCGAGGGTGCCTTACGCGAACTCGAACAATTGGCGCAACGCCAATATGTCAGTCCCACTGCGGTCGCGACGATCTATCTGGGACTTGGCCAAAATGAAAAATGTTTGGATTGGCTGGAAAAGGCTTACGAGCAGCAGGACAGCGCCTGCTGGTATCTGAAGATTGACCAGATCTACGATAGCGTGCGCAACGAGCCGCGTTTCCAGGTTATTTTAAAAAAGATCGGATTGGAATAGCACCGCGGCTGCCAGGCTTGAGATGGAGACAAATCCACGGCCAACCGTCGTTGTCGAACGTTAAATTGGAAATTGGCCGTGTTTGTTCATCGGCATTATCGGTTAACCAAAAGGATTGATTAACGATTTCGTTGGGTCTTGAATTCTCGGCTAAACACTTTCTAATCAAAGCATCAAAAATGAGGATTAACCAAATTATCTGCTTCGTGGTTGGCGTAATGTTGGTTGCGCCAGCGTGGGCCGAGGAAACCACGATCGTGAGCAATGTCCTGGGACCCGAGGGTCCGTTGTACGTTGATGGCAACCTTTACTTCGTTGGTTGGATCTCAAACACGTTGTCGAAGTGGGATGGCAAAACGACTACCGTGCTGAATCACTCCGAGGGCTGCGGCCATAATGGATTAGCGCTCACGAAAGAGAAGACATTCCTGCTCGCGTGCACCAACGAGCACGGCGCGATCCTCGAACTCGACATGACCGGCAAGCAATTGCGCCGGTGGGATGCCGACAAAAATGGCAACAAATTCGACGGCGGAATCAATGATATTGTGGTCACCGCAAATGGCGGCGCTTATGCCACAGTTTTCGGCCCATACGTAGACCTGCCCACCTCCGTGATCGGAAAAATTGTCTATCTCGCGCCGCACAGTCAGCAATGGGTTGAGGTCGCGAATGACCTTAACTACGCCAATGG
>JAICXG010000039.1 GCA_025980625.1 Chthoniobacterales bacterium | reverse complement strand
GAGCAAGGCGATGATCGCGACCACGATCATGATTTCCACGAGGGTGAAGCCCCCGCGACTCTTGTTGAGTTTGGTTAGCATATGTTTAGTGCTTTCTAGTTTGTTGGTTATTTGATTGCGTCCGCCGTTCCAGCGCGGATTGATCATTCAAGGAGCAGCCCTGGTGCCAACAAGTGCCCCAAGGGCAAAATTCTTTCGCCGCTCCCGGTGCGGCCGCAGCATCAAACCTCCGCACACGCCTGTTTTCATCGCAGTCTTCGGCTCTGCGCGCCGCTGGCGCAATTCTTGCATCAGCAAGCTCACTTTTCCCAAGCCTTTCAATCTGCTAACCACAATGAGCGCGACCTTACCTCCGCCGACCCGGCAGCGCCCGCCCCCGATCGAGTATTACATTTTCGCCGCCGTCCTCGCTCTCCGTCTCGTCAGCCTCGCGCGCCTCGCGCAAAGCGATTTGTTATTGCCGGGCGGCGGTGACATGCAGTTTTACAACAGCTGGGCCTTGCGAATTCTGCATGGAACCTGGACCGATCACCTGGCGTTTTATGGGTTGCCGCTTTACCCCTATCTTCTCGCGGCCGTTTACAAAGTCTGCGGCTATACGCCGTTTGTGCCGGGATTGCTTCAAGCGATCCTGGATAGCGGGACGGCAGTACTTCTCTACAAGCTCGCGCGATTGGTCTTTGCTGGATCCAGCAGTCCGGCCGCATCTAACCGAAGGATAAGTCGCGGGGAAGTAATCGGTCTACTGGCAGCAATTGGATGGATGTTCTGCCAGCCGGCACAGGCCTATTCAATCATCCTGATGCCGACCGCGGGGTTTGTTTTCGTCTTTTGGTTTCTAATCTGGCAGATCGTTAGGCGAGAAGAAACTCCGAGAGCTCCGACGCTTCTTTGCTTCGGCCTCCTCGCAGGTGTGACTGCGATGGCGATCGCAACGGTCCTCTTTCTCCTTCCGTTGTTGCTCGCCGCGATCTTCCTAAAGTGGCCTGCGACTACCGGGCGCCGCGTGGCAGGGGCTAGCCTGCTCATAAGCGGTGTTCTTCTCGGCACCTCGCCGGCATGGGTTCATAACTGTCTCGTGGCTCGTGATCCGGTCTTTCTTTCGGCGCACAGCGGAATCAACTTCTGGATCGGAAACAATCCCGTTGCGAGTGGTTACCCAAAATTTCCGCCCGGCTTGCATGCCGAACAGCAGGCGATGCTCAGTGACTCGATCGCGGTGGCAGAGCGTGCCAGCGGCCACTCTTTGCGGCGCTCGGAGGTCTCGACCTTTTGGTCGACCAAGGCGCGACAATGGATCTCGAGACACCCCTTATCCTGGATGCAGTTACTCGGCAGGAAGGTCCGAAATTTTTGGAATGCGTTTCAGTATGACGACCTTAGCATTATCAGCCAATTGCGCGACCAGTCGATCATTCTGCCCGGAATCGGTTTTGGAATGATTGCGGCATTGGCGCTTCCCGGAATGATGATTGGCTGCTGGCAAAACAAACGCGCGCGCTGGCTGGCCAGTGCCATTTTTCTTCTCATGGCTTCAGTCCTCGCCGTCTTTGTCACCGAAAGGTACCGGCTGGCGGCAGTTCCTGGTCTGCTTCTTTTCGCCGCTTTTGGCATGTTCCAGCTTTGGGAAGGAATTGCGGCACGCCGATACCTCGCCACCGCGCTTTATCTCGCGCTTCTCGTTGTCAACACGGCGTTCGTCTCCTTACCCCAGGAAGACGCGACTCTCTGGTCGCTCGATGCCTATAACTCTGGAGTCAAAGCTCTCGGTGCTGGTCGGCTCGCCGAAGCGCGACGCAAGCTCGACCTGGCATATGCCTATTCGCCGCAGAACGCGGGAGTCAATTTCGCCCAAGGCAACCTTCAACTCGCGATGGGAAATCGGGACGCCGCGCGACGTTTCTATCGGTCAACCCTGCGCCTTGACGCGCAAAATTCCGGTGCTTGGAATAACCTCGGTGTGATCGCGATGGAGGAGCAAAGGTGGGGAGGGGCAGCGGAGTGCTTTGCTCGCGCGCTCGAGTTGAATGAGAGCGCAAAGACTTTTTACCTCCTCGCGGAAGCTGAGTTTCGTTGCGGCAACCTGTTGGCAGCCGACGCTGCAATTGTCAGGGCCTTGGAACTGAATCCGGCTCAATCTGAGTTTCGGCTTTTGGCCGATCGGATCGCGCTTGCTTCGAATCTCCCGCCTTTGCCATAGACCGGCGGTTAATCGGTGGCATGGGTTTTTCCCAGGTTAACGCGGAGCGATCTCTGCCAGCTTCAACTTCTCCCCAGCTAACCTGCTGCCTGCCCGCGCTGCGAGAATGAATGAATGTGTCCTGGCGATGGGCAGGTAGTTAGCTCTTAACCAAGTGAGCATCGGATGATGTGGCGATGTTTGGGCGATAGTTTCGTCGTTCAGAACGATCAGGTCCGGCTTGGCGTGGTCCAAATCATCGAGCAAACGCCGTGTCAATTTCGCCGCCACAGGTCCAGCCAACAAAGGATCGGCGAAAACGACTCCGGAAATCGGATCACGTCCGCTGGTATGATAGAGTCCACTCTCACTGCCCCATTCAAAAAATTTTTCACCGGGCGACAGAAGCTGATCAAGCCTGAGGGCCAATTGATCCGTCTCGATGAATATATCGCCGTACTTTTTCCGCGACCATTCGGAAGCCGGTAACCGGTAAGATGGCAACTCCAATGCAATCAAAACCATGCCCGCTATGGCGGGAGCCGCATAGCAAAGTGACCCCAGCTTAGGAGACAAGCACCGCCGGATCACAACAATCGACCATCCTCCGCCAATAACCAACGGAGGGAGCCAGAGTTGATAGTAATGAGGAAAAAAGTGACCCGGCAAGAGAATGGCAATGTGCGCTCCGATGGCAAAGAACAGAAGCAAAATCCACGGTCGTCTTGGACCGGTGACGAGGCCAAGGACAAGGCCCGTAACTGTCATCATCGCAAGCGGAAACAGGACGGCGAGAGTGTCCGCAGAAATGGGGTGAAAAGCAGATATCCGAGTGAGGTTTGCCCAGGCACTTCCAGCGTAAAATCGGTTATAGGTAAAGACCGCTTCAAAGAAGGTTGCGGCGTGACCTTGCAGAAGAAAGAACTCGAATACGATTGCCCAGGTGAAAAGGCCGATCGCCGCTATAATCGCAACTTCTCCCAATCTAACTTTCCGCTGCTGCGCTGGCGCCAGTGCCAAATAGGCAATCGTGATCAGTCCAGCTTCAACAACCACGACCTGTTTGTAGAGCGAGGCCAATGCGAACAAAGCTCCTGCGAAGGCCGCGCCGCGAATTCCAAGTCCGCTCTTCTCTTTACGGACAAAGACGGCGAAGCCTGCTGCCATAAGACAATTGAGAAACACTTCGACGTTCGGCTGATTCGCTTCGAGAGCCAAATCACCGGAGGCAAGCGCCCACAAAGCAGCGGAGATAACCCCTCCCATCGGACCAGCACCTGCGGCTGAGCCTGCCGCATAACAGGCTAGCAGTGTCGCAACTCCAGCCGCAAGATTGAGGAGGAAAATAGCGTCCCTTCCATAACCCGCAATCAACTCGGCTGCGGCATAAGTAAGATGGATTGCAGGCGGCTTATGATCCCAGAGATCGGTGTAAAGAGCGCGGCCGCCGAGCATCTCGTGCCCGATGACCGCGTAAGTCGTGAGATCTCGCTCAAGTGGCTCGCCGTACGTATGAAGCCGCGAAAAAAAGATTACCCCGCACAGCCCGGCGAGCGCGAGGGCGATCCGGGCGTTTGTTAAATTCGCCATCTCTCGAATGGAAATGGATGCTTTCTGGAGTTGGCATGCGAAGGATCGGGCAAAGTGATTTCCGGCCGACCATTTAAAAGCCGCTCAACGATTTCCAAGCCTTGCATGAACGAGTGGTCCTGGTTGCTCACCTCGTACTTCCAAGCTCCAAAGCGACCGCGAGAATAGATGTCGTCCAGTTCCAGGACCGGGAGAATTTTCGCAAGAGCCTGGTCGCGATATAACCCCGGCGTTGGATAGCCATGCTCGGCGCGATAGCTCCATGTCGAGACAACGTCGCTCACTTCTTGGATGAGCTTTGTGTTCAAGAGCCCCCGGATCGTTTCTTGTACGAGTGTGTCGTGTTTTACCGGCTTATATCGGGATTCTGATGTCTCGGTCATAAGTGACCAGGTCCTCTGCGGATCAGGAACGTTATACCGCGAGTAATTGCTGAAAACGGTGACACGGTAGTACGGGCAGTCTGATTCAGGGAAGTACATCCAGCACTTTGTCTTCAAGTGCTCCGGGGGCTGTCCTTTTAAGCCGATTCCGACAATGTTTGAGCTGGAGTATCTCAGGCCGCGCCGCGCTGCCGCGGCTAAATCCTTGCGTCCGCTGAGGCGGAGCAATTGAGTGAGAGGGATGGTGCTAATCAGCCGGTCGTAACTCCACGTGCAACCATCGGCGGTCGTCACGATTCGTCTACCTGCGTCGATTTCCTCGACCTGCGCACCAAAATGCAACCGATCGGCGGGCAGCCGTCGAGCACAACTATTCCAAATGGCTCCCGTGCCGCCCTGCCTGGGAAACTGAAAGACGTTGTTTGGACCCCATGAGAGATCGTCCCTTTCGAAAATGAGGTTTTCCAGAACACGTGACAAGTCAGTCACAGCAACGCGCTCGCCAACCCAATGATAAGCAAGTTGTTCCGGCGGGTAAGCCCAGACTTTGAAGTTATACGGCAGCATGAATATGTCCGCGATTCCGGTTCCAAAGGTCGCTTCAATCCAGTCCTTGAAATTTTGTGGCGGCCGCGGCCCGCTCCGATATAGCTCGACCAGACCGTGTAAACAGCGGGCCAGGTCTTCCCGGGGAAGACGACGAATGTTGTTCTGAAAGGGATAGGGAATAAATCGATTACGCATCCAGACCCATGATTTGCGCTGATGAGTGAGCCAGTCGCCCGGGGGAATGAGATCATGCATTAAGCTGTCAAAATATTCGTAATGCGAAAACTGAACGTGACCGCCGATGTCCCAGAAGAATCCGTTCTTATCTCGAAAGGAAGAAGCGAGGCCGCCGGCGTGGTGGCTGGCCTCGAGCAAATCCCAGGTGTGGTGACCGAGCTGGTTAAGACGCCAGGCGGCGCCGAGTCCAGCGGGTCCACCACCCAGAATAAGGATCTTCATCTGTTTTGATGCGGTGCAGGTCACGCATGAGTCGCAGTCCCATGCCTACAATCTTGCCGCAGTTAATGCTGTTGGTGCCGCCCTGGCGCGCCCGGAAATGAATCGGGCAATGGCTCCAGCGCAGGCTCGAGTCTCGCGCGAGGGCGAGCGAGAGGGCGATATTTTGAAGATCGAAATTCAGCGGGATCCTGCGCAGTGCTCGTCGCAAAGCCGGGGCGCTGATAAGTCGATAAGGGACGTTGGGATCGCGCAAAGTCTTACCCGTGACCAGCCATAGTAAGGCTCGGCAGCAAGCCGAGATGGCGACTCGGCTCCAGCCGTCATCGCGCGTCTGTCGGTAGGCAAAGACGCAATCATTTCCGTGGCGCAGCGAGTAGAGCCGGGCGAAAAACGCGGGATCGCACTGACCGTCGGAGTCGATCTGGAAAATCCAACTGGCTTTCTCGGATAACGCTAACTCGTAGCCTTCGCGACAACTGCTTCCATGGCCTCCGTTACGCTTATCGACGATACGGAGGCGCACACCAAACCTCGCGCTCAGCCGGGCCAGGATGCTCGCGGTTTCGTCGGTGGAGCCATCGTTGACCGCAAACAGGATAAAATTTGGGGCCACGCGTTCGAAGCAGGCATACCATTCACGCAGGACCTCTGCGATATTCGGCGCTTCGTTGTAGATAGGCACCACGACGGCAAGGTCAGGCGCAGAAACGTGCGATAACGGGTTCATCGAGCTTCTAAGGAAGCAGGATTTCGGCCGGAACTGGCTTTTGCCGAAAATCGTTTAGTGACGCCGCCGCGTCGGGCGTGGGACTTGCTCGATAGCCCCGCAACGACTGACCGGATTTCGCCTATGCCACGTCTTGCTCGATGATCAACCAGAGCTTCAATCGCTGGCTTCGGCCCGCGGTTCTCGCCCTCATCGTTGGGACGGGATTTTTTCTTCGTTTGCCACCGCACGCTTTCGTCAGTAGCGCGGCCCTGCATGTTCTCGCGCCGTTGCATCCGCAACCTGGATTTACCCGAGTCGGCTTCGACGAAGGGCTCTACCGGAATTATGTCAATGCGTTAATCCACGGCGGAATCAGCTCATATCCGGACGTCGTCGACGGTTACATTGCGCTGCAGCAGAAGTTGGCGGGCTCAATCCTGCCGCCGGTTCGCTTTCTCTACATTTTCAGCGCTTACTTATGGCATCTGCTCTTCGGCTCCGAGGCGTCGTCCGCGCTTCATGACATCGCGTCATTCTTCAGCATGCTTACTTTATCAGTCGCGACAATGTTCGCGTGGCGACTGAAAGGGTGGGAATGGGCGCTTGGTGTAGCGGCGTTGATGGCTTTCGCCCCCACCCAGATCCATATGTCGCAGCACGCGCTGATTGATGGCTTTTTTACCTTTTGGGCCTTGCTGACCATTTGGCTGTTATGGGAAAACTTGCGGGCACCACATCAGCCGAGCCTTCTGATTTTTTATACCATCTGCCTGACGCTCATGGTGTTGACGAAGGAGAATTCGTTTTTTGTCTTTGTTGCGATCCTCACCCTACTCGTAGCGAATCGCTGGCTTGGCTTTGGAAGCGTGACGAGAGAAGTCCTTGTCTGCACTTTCGTTGGCCCACTCCTTGGGGTGGTCGCGCTTGTCTTTCTTGCCGGTGGGATAGATACATTGGTAACAGTTTACCGTCTATCCGTTTCCAAAAATTATACTCTCCCCTATGCCATTCTTACTGGAGACGGTCCCTGGTATCGCTATTTCGTTGATCTGATACTCGTCAGTCCTATCATCTTTCTCCTGGCCGTGGGCAGGGTCTTCCAGCTTGAGCGAACCCAAGTGAGCGAATGGTATCTCACGCTTTTTGTCTTCGCTAGCTTTGGGGTGATGTGTAATCTCAAATATGGAATGAACCTGCGGTATGCCAACATGTGGGACATGCCGCTGCGCTTTCTCACTTTCAGTCAAGTCGCCTGCTTTGCCAGTTACGTACGACGCTACCGTGTCCTCTTTTTGGCTGCGGCGATAGCGGCAATCTGCGCTTATGAGTGGCGCCAGTACGTTATTCTGTTCGTCCAACACCCGCTCTACGAGTTAGTGCCGGAAGGTCTGCTCCGCGCTCTGCAAATACTAAAGTCGCCCTAACCGGCCGCCTCGGTGAAGCCTGGCGCCGAGGATAACCCGAAAAGGCCAATTCTATCGCCCGTCCCGATTACCCGCGCTCTCAATTCCAAGAACGGCATCGGCCGTCTTGAGCAGGGCGCGATCGTCGTTGTCGCCAAGCCCGCGGAGCGATTCGCGGATGTGCCGAAGGGAGCGTCGGACGAAGAGGTCAGCCGCGAGGTGATCGCTCGCGCCACTGCCATTGCGCTCGAGCGCGGATAACTCCGAATCCCACCGGCTGAGAACACAGGTAGTGGCGAACAATTCCATCGCGGCAATCGCGATCCGCTCCTGGATGAGCTGCATTTCCAGCACCGGTTCGCGATAGGCGATAAGCGCCTTATCGACCGCGAAGTTGAACCGCCAGACGAGACGGCCGAGCTGAGCGGCATAGGACTTCAGTTGATCGTTTCGCACCGGCACTTCGGGCACTTTCACGGCAGCGCTCAGTCGCTTTAGTCCGGCGTCCCAAGCTTTGCTCAGGCCGCGCGAGGGCTTGAGCATGGTGTCGTAGATTTCCTTGAACTCCATGCCCGGGCCGCGCATCCCGACGAGCGCGATAAAGGAGGTGAGCACTTCGTTGCTGCCTTCGCCGATTTGATTGATCCGCGCGTCGCGCAGCATCCGGCCTAACGGTGAGTCATCGAAATAAGCCGAGCCGCCATGAATCTGGAAGCAATCGTTGACCGCATCCCAAAGCCGCTCGGTCGTGAAAACCTTGAGCATCGCGGTCTCGACCATGTAATCCTCGAACCCGCGGTCGATGAGCGAAGCGGTCACCTGCGTCATGGCTTCCATCGCGTAAACGTCGGCTGCCATGCGCGCGATTTTTTTCTTCACGAGATCGAAATTGCCTAACGTTTTGTTGAACTGCCGGCGCGAATTGGCGTGCGCCACCGCCATCTCGAGACAGGTCCTGGCGCCGCCGGTGCAGCAGGCGCCAAAAGTGGTGCGGCCAAAGTCGAGCACGGTGAGCGCGACGCGGAGACCTTTGCCTAACGGGCCAAGGATGTTTTCCTTCGGCACCCGCACGTTGTTGAGGCGGAAACGTCCCGTCGCGGTGCCGCGGATGCCGAGCTTGGGCATGCGCGGCTCGATCATCTCGAAGCCTTCCATGTCGGGCGTAACGAGGAACGCGGTGATCGCGTCCTTGTCTTTGCCCGGGATCGGCGTGCGCGCCATGACTGTGAGCACCTGGGCGATCGCGGCGTTAGTGATGTAGCGCTTTTCGCCATTAAGAATGTAAGCCGAGCCCTCTTCGGTCGGTGTGGCGGTCATCTGCACGTTGGCGGCGTCGGAACCGGCTTCGCGTTCTGTTAGGGCGAAGGCAGCGAGCTGGTCGCCATTCATCAAACGGGGAAGCCAGGTGTGTTGCTGCTCTGCGGTTCCAAAAAGAAGTAACGCCCGGATCCCAATCGAGTGATGTGCATTGGTGAAAACGGCGGTCGAGGCGTCGCGCGCGCCAATTTCCTCCAGCACTTTGCAATACTGCATTTGCGAAAAACCGCGGCCGCCCACTTCCTTCGGCGCGGTCATGCCGAGCACCCCGATCCGGCCGAGGCCGTCGATTACGTGGCGCGGGATATCGGCCTGCCGATCGATCTCTTCAGGGTCCAGATGTTCATCCAAGAACTGGCGCAGCTCGGCGATCGCGCGATCGACCTCGGCTTGTTGTGCATCGCTGAGACGCGGGTACGGCATCGCCCAATCGGCGACGAAATTTCCCAGAAACAAACCTTTGGCGAAGCCCAGCTCCTGGCGGCCGCTAAAGAGGAGTTCTTCAGCCTGTTTGATTTCCTTCTGTCGTTGAAGATCGGTTTCGGTAGTTGCCATAGGTGAGAGAGAATCAGACGCCAGCGAAGGTGCGGGCGGGCAGCACTGTAGCCTGCGGCGGCCAATTGTCCACCCTGCCAGGCGGTGCGCATTTGCGCCCCGGTTTTTGATTTCTCTCGATGGTGTTGCTATCTTGCCAAAACGGTAATACCGTTCGAAAATGAAGACGCTGACCATCAAAGTGCCCGACGCTCTCTTTGCGGAGATCGCCAGCGCGGCGCAGGTTCGCAAAGTGGCAAAGTCGGAGATTGTGCGCGAGCGCTTGCTGCGTCCGCCCGGCTCGACTCCGGCGCAGAAAGCCACCCTTTGGAGCCGGATGGAGGACCTGGTCATCCCGACCGATTCACTGCCGAAGGATCTTTCCTCGAACAAGGCGCACATGAAGAACTATGGGAAAAAGCGTGCTCATTGATACGGGCCCGCTCGTAGCCGTGCTGCGCCGGCGCGACGAACACCACGAATGGGCGGCGGCCCACTTCCAGGCGGCCACCGAACCTTTCACCACGTGTGAAGCCGTTATTTCGGAAAGCTTTTTCCTGCTCGAACGAGCGCGCGATGGAAAGGAAGCGCTCTGCGGCCTCCTCGAGCGCAGGGTTATGGTGATCCGTTATTCTCTCGACGACGAACTCACCGAAACGATCCGCCTGGTCCGCCGCTACGCCGATGCGCCGATGAGCTTCGCTGATGCATGCCTCGTCCGGATGGCGGAGAAAAGCGATGACGCGGTGGTCTTCACGACTGACCGGGACTTTCGCACCTATCGTAAGAACGGTCGGCAAGTCATTCCGCTTATCATTCCGGATTAACAATCAGCTGCATCGCGCCTACAGTTTCGCCAACCGGAATCACACCACCAAACTGCAGCCCCAGGAGGACGCTGTGAAAAGACCCTTCAGTCCTCCGCCATCTGGGCTGAGAATATGAAATCTCTGACCGGCCATTTCGAAAACGAGCGTGCTTGCTGGAGCAAACTCAACTGCACCGCTGGCTTGTACCGCACTCGGTGCAGACGCCGCAGGCGCCGGCGCGGACCGCGTCTCGGAGATTCACGGCTACCCGGTTGTTGCTACACATCACGAACATCCTTGGCTGGTACCGCATTCCGTACACACACCACACGCGCCTGCTCTAATCACCTTATTCGATCCGCAATGGGAGCAGGTGATGTCCATGAACATGTTGCCGAGGGCTTCGGCGACGCGCTCGGCATGGGTTCGGCCGCTCGTTAGGGCAGTTGGGTTACCCTCGTTAGGGGCGTGGTTGGTGATGACGTCGATCAGTTCCTTCTCGGCGGTGCGCGGGAGGTCGGCGACGGGTCGGTTGACCGCTTTTTTTTCCATCTCGGGGATTTCCTTAAGCGGGAGCTCGGGATGACTCCGGCTCGGGGAAGTTGCTTCTTTGTAGCCTTTGATGAACTGGCAGCCTAACCAGCGAAAGACGTAGTCAGTAATGCTGCTGGCGTTTCGGATGTCGGGGTTCTTGGTGAAACCGCTCGGTTCGAAGCGTTGGTAGGCGAATTTCTTCACCAGGCTTTCGAGTGGCACCCCGTATTGCAGCGCCATCGAAGTAAGGGTCGCAACCGTGTCCATGAGTCCGCCGATCGTGCTTCCTTCCTTCGACATTTGAATGAAGAGTTCGCCCGGCTGGCCATCCTCATAAAGACCCACAGTAATGTAGCCTTCGTGGCCGGCGATCTCGAACTTATGAGTGAGTGACATGCGCGTATCAGGCATGCGATGGCGCACTGGCATGTCGACCTGGGTGCGGAGTTGGCCCGCTTCTTCTTCTAACTCAAGAATGCGCTTTCGCAGTTCGTCTTCCTCAGTCAGCATATCAGCGCCGTCTTCGGCTGCACCCATGTGTTTGGTCTTGCGCGTGTTCAAGGGCGCGGAGCGTTTCGAGCTGTCGCGATAAATCGCAATTGCCTTGAGCCCGAGCCGCCAGCCCTCGATGTAGGTATCCATGATCTGATCGACCGTCGCGCTCTCCGGCATGTTGACGGTTTTGGAAATCGCGCCGCTCAGGAATGGCTGGGCCGCCGCCATCATCCGCAGGTGTGCCATGTAGCCTAACGACCGCTCACCTTTAAAGGGCTTGAACGCGCAATCGAAAATCGCGAGATGGTCGGGTTTAAGTCCTGATGAGATCTTCGAGCCGTCGGTATCGGTCACGTCCTCGATTGTGTCGAAGGCGTCGATATGGGCGATGATACGCTCGGTTTCTTCGAAGGTGTAACCCAGTTTCTCGAGCGCGGCACGCACGGTTTGGTTGACGATTTTTAACATGCCACCGCCGGCCAGCAGCTTGTATTTCACAAGCGCGATATCGGGCTCGATCCCGGTCGTGTCACAATCCATCAGGAAACTGATCGTGCCAGTAGGTGCGAGGACGGTGACTTGGGCGTTGCGATAGCCATGCTTCTGCCCTAACTCAACGGCATTGTCCCAGGCGTTTGCGGCTTCATTTTTGAGATAACCGAACTCCTCGCTCTCCGGGATGTCATTGACGGCGCAGCGATGCACTTCCATCACCTCGAGCATCGAGTTGACATTATCTTTCGCGACAGGCTTGGGCACACCGCTCGCCCGCGCGTCGTGATAGCCGGGAAACGGTCCCATGACTGCAGCCATGCGGGCGCTTTCGGCATATGCTTCGCCGGTCATGATCGCGGTGATGGCGCCGCACAGAGCGCGACCTTCGAGGCTATCATAACCATAGCCATAACTCATGATGAGTGACCCAAGATTGGCGTAGCCCAAGCCTAACGTGCGAAAGATGTGCGAGTTCTCCGCGATCTCTTTGACTGGATAACTGGCGTTATCGACTATGATTTCCTGCGCGGTGATGAAGACGCGCACCGCGGCCTTGAAACGCTCAACATCAAAGCTGCCATCGTGGGCTTTGAACTTCATCAAATTGAGCGAGGCAAGATTGCAGGCGGTGTTGTCGAGAAAGAGATACTCGCTGCATGGATTGGTGGAATTCTGCCGGCCGGTGCCTTTGCAGGTGTGCCACTTATGAATCGTGGTATCGAACTGCATCCCGGGATCGCCGCAAATATGGGTGCCTTCCGCGATTTTGCGCAGAAGCGCGCGCGCTTCCTTTCGCTCACAAGGCGAGCCGTCGCGCACCCGACGCGTCCACCATTCGCGCCCTTCGATCGCGGCGTTCATGAAATCGTCGCTCACCCGCACACTTAGATTTTCATTTTGGTACATGACTGAGCCATAGGCGTCGCCATTGTAACTGCCGTCGTAACCCTGCTCGATCAGCGCCCAGGCCTTTTTCTCTTCCTTCTGTTTCGCATCGATGAATTCCTCGATGTCGGGATGCCAATCCTTAAGCGTGTTCATCTTCGCCGCGCGCCGCGTTTTGCCGCCGCTTTTGACGACATTGGCGACCTGGTCGTAGACCTTCAGAAAGGAAAGCGGACCACTCGGCTTGCCGCCGCCGCTTAGCTTTTCGCGGGTGCTGCGGAGAGAAGAAAGGTCACTCCCAGTACCGCTGCCGTATTTGAAGAGCATCGCTTCGCTCGTCGCGAGCCGCATGATGTCTTCCATTGTGTCGTCGACTGACTGGATGAAACAGGCGCTGCCCTGCGGGTATTCGTATTGCGTCGCGGCGCGCTCGGCCTTGCCAGTTTCCCGGTTGTAGAAATAATTCCCTTCGCCCTGCCCTTTACCGATGCCGTACTCATGATACAGCCCGACATTAAACCAGACCGGGCTATTGAAGGCGCCGTGCTGATTCGCGCAAAGCCAGGTCAGTTCGTCGCAAAAAATTGCCGAAGTTTTTTCATCGGCGAAATAGCCATCGGCGATGCCCCAGTTTGTGATCGTCCGCGTGACCCGGTTAATCAGTTGCCTAACGGATGTCTCACGCCCGCCCTTGTAAGGATCGGTTCCGTTGGCGATGTCGCCGTAGAAATATTTCGAGACCGCGATTTTGGTTGCGAGCGGGCTCCAGTTTTTCGGGACCTCAATGTTCTCCTGTTTGAAAATCACCTTGCCGCTGTCATCGGTGATTTCCGCCGTCCGGCGTTCCCATTCCAACTGATCGCAGGGCGCTATTTTTGCGTCGCTGAAGACTCGCGCGAAACGCAAGCCGCGCTTCCTTTTCCGCGCGCCAGAAGATTTGGCAGGGCGAGCGAATGATTTGCGATTTTTCACGAGCGTGTGGGGTTGAAGGCCGGGTTTAAGTTGGATCATTGGTTTAGACGATTCGGGTTTCGGTTGTGAATAGCGGTGAATTAGCCTCTGACGCAGCCAGTGAATATCGTGCGGACAAGAGCCAACAACACGATATTGTGGCGGAGCATCAGCAGAACCACCATATGCGGCCGATTTAAACGGTCTGGCAAGCCTTTTATTCTAACATTTTTTCAGGCTGCCGCACGGCCTTGCCGCCGTTTTTCCAGACGGAAATCCGCGTCCTGAACTCGTTGCTCCGTTGTTCCGCGGGACCCGTCGATTGCGCCTTCGTTTGACCTAACGATGAGACGACTCGCCTAACGATCGGTCCTGATCTCATCCTGACCGCAGCGCAGCGGAGTCGAAGGGTCCACGGCCCTTGCTCGACCACTTGGTGCGCGGCGTGCTTCGACAGGTTAAAGGAGATTGCTTTTTTAAATCGTCCATCTCACGGTCTGCAGCGATGTGAAGATGCGCCAAGGCGTTCTGTCTCTGCCAAAATCGTTCGCAAAACCCCTCATCGCGGTCTTCTGTCTGGTCGCATTCCAGGGCGCCAGCGCGCAAGTCGCATTGCGGGCACCGAACCCCGGTACCGACGCGAGCCCGACGCCGACGCCGCCGGGTTATCATTCCCCGACTGAGCTGAAAAAGCTCCCGCTCGAACAGCTCGTCGACGTCGAAATCACCTCTGCCGCGCGGCGTCCAGAGCCGCTCTGGCAGAGCGCGAGCGCAGTCGACGTTATTACGGCCGATGACATTCGCCGCGCCGGCGCGACCAATATTCCCGACGCGCTGCGGCTTGCCCCAGAAATGGAAGTTGCGCAGATCGACGGCCACGACTGGGCAATCTCAACCCGCGGTTTCAGCAATTCGATCTCGAACAAGCTCCAGGTGCTGATGGACGGCCGGACCCTCTACACGCCGTTGTTTTCCGGCGTCTTCTGGGACGTGCAACAAACATTTCTGCCCGATATCGACCAGATCGAAATCATCCGCGGACCGGGAGCGACGCTTTGGGGAGCAAACGCAGTCAACGGCGTGATCAACATTCGCACGAAACCTGCGGATGAAACGCAGGGCTTTCTTCTTTGGGGTGGCGGAGGAAATGAGGAGAGCGGGTTCGGTGGAGTTCGTTATGGCGGCATGCTTAACCCGGATACTGCCTATCGCTTTTACGTCATGCACGAGAGTCGCGATAGCCTGGATCTCGCCAATGGTGGGGATGCACAGGACGATTACCAGATTACGCAAGGCGGGTTCCGCGTGGATTCAAAGATGACCCGGGATGACGCAATCACTCTGCAGGGCGATGCCTACGCCGGAAATTTCGGCCAGCTCGACGCCGGCGATATCGACGTTGACGGCCAGAACGTGCTCGGCCGCTGGACGCGCGATCTTGGGGATGATTCCAGCCTGATGCTCCAGGCGTATTTCGATCGCACCCATCGTTTCATCCCGAACGTCTTCGAGGAATCGCGCGAAACTTACGATCTCGAATTTCAACACCAGTTTCGCTGGGGCGAACACGAGATCGTATACGGCGCAAACTATCGCGCTTCCCATGACGACATTGGCAATATTGGCACCGTTCTCGCCTTCTTTCCCGCGGAAGAAACCGAGCATCTGGTGAGCGGCTATGCCCAGGACGAGTGGCACGTCGTGCCGGAGGTCTTTTCGCTCGTTGCGGGCTCAAAATTTGAATGGAATTCCTTCAGCGGATTCGAGGTGCAACCAACCGGACGCTTCGTCTGGACGCCGGCAAAAGATCAAACGATGTGGGGCGCGATCTCGCGCGCGGTGCGCACCCCGACCCGCATTGACCAGGACGTCGTCTTCTTTTTCAATGGGGCACCGATCCTCACCGGAAGCGAGAAGTTCGACTCGGAAGTGCTCGTTGCCTACGAGCTCGGCTACCGCTGGAAGCTAAGCGATCGCCTCTCGCTCGATCTAGCCGGCTACTACAATCATTACGACAACCTGCGGAGCGTCGAGCCGCAACCCGACAACACCTTTATTATCGATAACCTCCTTGAAGCTCATTCCTACGGGGGCACCATCTCGGCGAAATGGCGACTGAGCGATTGGTGGCAAATCGATGGCGGACTCTCTCTTCTGCATTTGCAGATCGATCGCGGCAGCAGTCATGACCAGAACCGCGGCCAGGGGGAAGCGAACGATCCGAGCGCCAGTTTCATCATCCATTCCGCGATCGATCTGCCGCGCAACGTCCAGTTTGATTCCTATCTGCGTTACGTTGACGACCTCCCGCATCCGCCTGTTCCCTCCTATCTCGAGCTTGATTTGCGACTCGGCTGGTCTCCCTGCAAAAATCTCGAGTTCTCGGTGGTGGGACGAAACCTGCTCGACAACGCCCATCCCGAGTTTGCCTCCACGCCTCTGACCCACGAGGTGCAACGCAGCGTTTACGGGATTGTGCAATGGAGTTTCTAAGACGGCTCCGGAGTCTCCTTCTTCTGCTCCTGGTCTTGCGCTGCAGTCCCCTCGCGGCCGCGCCGGCGCCCATACCTAACGAATATGCGGTTAAGGCCGTCTTTCTCTATAACTTCATCCGCTTCATCGACTGGCCCG
>JAICXG010000122.1 GCA_025980625.1 Chthoniobacterales bacterium | reverse complement strand
CGAAGGAATTGCTCAGGACGCAATCGACCTTTGCCTCGCGGCCCTGCTGCGGGATGGCGTCCAGATCGCAGGCCGGGTCGGGGTTTTCCAAGTTCAAAGTGGGCGGCAGCCAGCCGCGCTCGATCGCGAGTGCGCAAAGCGACGCCTCGATCGCGCCCGTCGCGCCTAACGGATGTCCCGTGAAAGGTTTGGTCCCGCTGACCGGGATCGTCCCAGCCCGCGAGCCGAAAACCTTCTTGATCGCTAGCGTCTCAGTGCAGTCGTTGAGCTGCGTCGAGCTGGCGTGGGCGTTAATGTAATCGATCTGCTCGGGCGCAAGCCGGGCGTCGGCCAGCGCTTCGCGCATCGCGCGGATGCATGCGTCGCCGCTCGGCAGCGGCGTCGTCATATGAAAGGCGTCGTTGTTTAAGCTGTAACCGAGCACTTCGGCATAGATGTGGGCCCCGCGAGCACGTGCGTGCTCAAGCTCTTCGATGACTAACGAGGCCGCGCCCTCGCCCATGACAAAGCCGTCGCGCAATTTGTCGAACGGGCGACAGGCTTTACTCGGATCCTCGTCGAACTGGCTCATCGTTTTAATGAAGGCGAACGCGCCGAAGGTGAGCGGACTGAGCGGCGCTTCCGCTCCACCCGCGACGATGACATCGGCAAAATTGTCTCGGATATAGCGCAGCGCTTCGCCGACCGCGACCGTCCCGCTCGCGCAACTGTTTGAGTTGGTCGTGCCCACGCCGCGGAACCCAAACTCGATCGCGATGTTGGTGTGGGCCGAGCCGCCGAAGACCTGCAACGCCAGCGTCTGGTTCACGCCGCGTGCGCCTTTCTTCAGGAAATGCGCGTGTTCGGATTCCGCGTTCGCGACACCGCCGAGTGCGGTGCCAAAACTGACGCCGACGCGATCCTGCGGGTGCTCCCGCGACCATTCAATCCCGGCGTCGGCGAGCGCGAGCTTGGCCGAGCCGACCGCAAATTGCGCATATCGATCGAGTCGCTTCAACCGATGCGGCGGAAAATATTGTTCCGGATTCCAATTGGGAATCTCCGCCGCGCAATGCGCGTTAAAGATCGAGCTGTCGAAACTCTCGACTCGCCGGACCCCGCTCTTCTGCGCGCGCAATCCGTTCCAGAATTCCTCGCGACCAATGCCGACCGCAGTGATCGGCCCGAGCCCGGTGATGACCGCTCGGCGTTTCATGCTGTCGTTGCTGCTGCCGTCGCCTCGGCCTGTGCCTTCATCGCCTGCAACGTCTTGTTCGCGACGTGCTGAATGAAAAACTGGCCGATGATTGTTTCGGCCAGCGACGCGAAGGCGCGGACGTGAAAATGCAGGACATGCGTGATCTCAACCAGCACCCCGGCCGGAGTTTCGTGAAATGTCCAGACGACGCGCATCCCGCGGGTAAAGGCCTTGAGATGAAGAAAGCGCAACTCCATTCGTTCGCGATCGACGACAAACTCCGATGTCCAGCAAATCGGGATCCCGGAACGCCGCGCCGCCATCTGGACGATGCTGCACGCAGGGCGCCGGCTGAGAAAGCGAACGAAACGATAATGCGGCAGAATCGCAGGCCAGCGCTCGAGATCGGCCGCGGTCTCGAAGATCAGCTCGCGCGGAGCCTGGATGAGAATCGAGTTGCCGGTGTGCATGGCGTCGGTCGCGAGGCGCGTCAGGATACGCTCTCGACCCTTCTGCGCAATGAATGGACGGGAACGGCGCGGAAAAATTCGTAACGAATTTGACAGATCCCGCCGCCGGCCGGCGCCGTTGGACCTCAGGGAAGCTCGTGCCTAACGATTCAGTCGCGGGAAATCGCCACTCGCCCGCTCATAGGAAGCGCCAACGTTGATATGCGTGTTGCCGCTGATGATCTCACCGAGGATGTATCCACCCTTGATCTCGCGATCGACTTTGCCATCGATCGATTTCCCAAAAAACAAACTGACTTCGCCGCTGACGTAAACCGGGGCCGGAACCAGATCCACCAGGCCGCCCCGTTCGTTAGGCAATTCTTTTGCAGTCCAGCTTCTGCGAGCCGGTTGTTCCGCCGTAAACTCCGGCAGGAAATCGGCCGGAGTCGCCGCTACCCAGCTAAAGGCGCCGGGAAATGAAAACGGCCGTTGATCCGCCAGCGCCATGACCGCGGGAGCGGAGTAGATCGTAGGCAGGGCGACGAAGGAGGTGGGCCGCACGAGCATCGAATCGCCCTTCTGTAATTCCTGCCCGAAGGCGGAAAGGGTCAGCGAAAGCAAAACCACAATCGCACCTTTCATGGCTCAAATGCACACCGGAATGAGCGGCGCGCCAAATTAAAATTACATGGCGTTCCGGTGATAACGCAGCCGATAGAAAAGAAAACATTCCGCGCCCACCACGCGCATTTCGCCTAACGACGCGCGAACGCTGCCGGGCATGAGGAAATCCGGGCGTCGCCCGGTCAGAGTCGGCGCGCCGCTTCCGCCGAAGATGTAGGGCGCGATCGTGAGATTGAGCTGATCGACAAGTTGCAACTCGAGCAGGCTGCGGAATAACTGCGCGCCCCCTTCGCACGCAACCCGTCGTACTCCATACTCCGCGCGCAGCACCTCCAGCATCCGGGGAAGCTCGACCTGTCGCGTTTCGCTCAAACGCAAGGTGGCTTTTTCCCGCAGGGCGAGCTGGTACTTTCTCGGCATGCGGGTGGTGGAAAAAATCACGATGCGGGAGAAATCGGCTTGGAAAATTCTGAGGGCAGAGTCAATCCGGCCTTCGTTTGAGACAATGACGCGCAAGGGATAAGGCGGTTGCCCGCGCGCCTCACGCTCAGCCCGGAGCGCGGGGGGAAGGCCGAGGCGGACGTCGTCGTGCACGAGGGTGCTGCGGCCGATGAGGACAGCGTCGCCTAACGATCGCTGCCGCCAGAGATGTTGCTTGTCTTCTCGCGAAGTGAAATCGACGGGCGCAAAAGTGCGGGTCGTGATTTTGCCGTCGACCGTCATGGCAAAGGTGGCGACGACGAAGGGTCGCGGCCGCGGCCGCACGCTTCGAGTCGTTAGGCCGGGCTTACTCTGCTTCCGTGATCTCATGCTCCAGGGTTTCGACTTCCTTGCGCATCTCTTTGAGCTTCACATGACCGAGCCGGCCGCTTGGCTTGTAGAAGAAATAGACAACGCCGCCCGGCGCGCTGCACGCCAGCATCACGAGAAAACTCATCGAACCGATGAGGACTGCGACCGCTTCCGGCACGCCGCAAAGACCGTGGAGCATGATCTGGAAAATTTTCTCGCGCAGGCCGACCCCGGCAAAGCTAATCGGGAGCGACGAGATCGTCCGCTCGATCGGCATGATGGCGAAGAAATCCAGCACCGTGACTTTCGCGCGAAAGGCGTAAGCGACGAAGAGAAAGGTGGCAAAAGTGGAGAGATGGGCGACGAGCGAGACGCCGAACGCCGCTAGGGTCGCGCGCCAATGGTGCGCGTAGAGATGATAAGCAGCCGAGAGTTCGATCAAACGCTCACGGGCTGGAAAATGCTGAGGCAACCTGTGGGCGAGGTGCAGCCCGCTCACGACAAAGGAGGTGAGCAACATCAGGATCGCGCTGCCCAGAATCGCCAACAGGATCCAGACGAGATGGCGCGTTTCCGGCAACTGCGTGAGCCAGCGGTAACGGATCGCAACCAGCGTGCCCGTGATGGTGATGAGCGCGACCAATCCCACCAGCCGATCGAAGACAACCGCGAGCAATGCGCCGGTCGCTTTTCCGGGAGTTTCCTTGAGCAGGAGATAGCTCTTCATGAGATCACCGCCCGTCCCACCGGGGAGGAACTGGTTGTAAAACATGCCGATGAGGAAGAGGCCGGAAACGCGCCGGATGCTGAGCCGAATGCGTTGCACCTTGAGCAGAATGTGCCAGCGCACGGCGGCGGAAAATTCGACCAGCAAATAGGCCGCGAGCGCGACGACCACCCAGCGGTAGTCGGCCATCCGCAGCGCGACCGCCATTTGCGCACGCTTGTGTGGATCGCGGAAGACCCAGTAGAGAACCGCGATCGTGACCGCGATCTGAAAAATTGTGGCGAGAATCTTCTTCATTCGCCGAAGCGTTCTCGCCAGAGCGTGACCGAAAGGCGGATTTCGTCAGCGGTTTTGCGTGGGCTCATCTCCCAGACAAATAAGCAGGTCGGCGGAAGGAGCGGAACCAGTTTCTCCAGATCGACGTCGCCGGCAAAGGGCGGCTGATGATCCTGCGCGGGCCAGATGCAATCCTGAACATGGCAGCCTAACGTTCGCGGGCCGACGGCGCGCAGCCACTCCGCGTGATCGGCAAATCCCAGGTTCTCCTTCACCTGGAGATGTCCGAAGTCGTGCCAATAGCCAACGTCAGGCGAGTCGAGTTCATCGAGGAGCGGGAGGATTTCGCGCTCACTGGGAATCTCTTCGTAGCCGCGACGGTTCTCGATTCCGAGGCGGACATTCTTCTTCGCCGCATGCTCGATCACCGGCTTGAGACATTCACGCACGCGCGCGAGGAAAGACGGGCCTAACGATTCTCGGGTTCGAACGGCATCGATTTTTCTCCGCACATATTCGCGCGAGAACATCCCGCCATCTTTCGCGAGAGCGATTAACGGTTCGGTCACCGGCTTCATTGCCACCCTGCCGAGATGAAGCACGACGAAAGGAGCATCGAGCCGCTCCGCGAAGTCGATCGTTTGCAGAGTTTGTTTGATTGCGCGTTGCCGTTCATTGGCCGAGCCGCTCGAGAAAGTGTAGCAATCGGGCGAGGCGCTCATCACTTCCACCGGCAGCGGACAAAAATTGTGCAGGCTGCTGAAGCGCACCTCGCCCGCATCGAAAATCTTCTGCACGCCCGGCATGAGCGAGATTCGCACGCCGTGACCGAGCTCGATTAAATCGAACCCGAACTCGTTCTTGATCTCGCGCAACATCTCCTCGCCGTCCGTGTGGCGGCTCGAATTCCAGCAGGTGGAAAACGCAATCATTGCTTGGTTTTCGCCTAACGATCAGGAAACGCTGGCCGCTTCCGGGAGGACCGCATTCGTCAAGGCGACGGGCGTTTCATTCAGGCGCGCCCCGATCCGGCTCAAGATCACAACCGCCGCCACGCCGTAGCCGATCGCGGAAGCAGCCAGCGCGGTGCGCATTCCGATCGCATCGGCCAAACTGGTCACGCCCAGTGCGGTCACCGGCATGAGGCCAAAAAAGCTCAGACCCATCACCGCCGAGACGCGCCCGCGCAGGTGCGACGGCGCGCGTTCCTGCACGATCGTGTTAGCAAGCCCGAAAATGAGCGAGAGCCCAAACGAAATCACGACGAGAGAAAGGGCTGCCCATGCAAACGCCTGCACCCGGCTCCACACCAGCACGAAAACGGTTACCGCCAGTGCCGCGCCCATCATCCACCCATGACGACGCGAACGCGCGATCGAAACCAGGGTGATCGCGCCGAAGACGGAACCGACAGCGGAAAACGCCATCAAGTATCCGAGATCGCTCGGCCCGAAATGCAGTACGTCGCGCACGTAGAGCGGCATCATCACGGAGACCGCCGGGAAAATGAAGATCGTCATCGTCGCGATCATCCCAACCATCGCGAGGCTGGGTTTGTCGGCGCGCACGTAGCGAAAACCGTCCTTCATCCCGCTCGCCCGTTGCGCCTCTTCTTCCTTGCTCCCAACGGCACGCGGCGGCAGCAAGATCAACGCGATGATGAAGGCAACGAAGGAAATAGCGTTGAGGAAGAAGGCGGTCGCCGCGCCCCAGAGGCCGACGATGATTCCCGCGACCGATGGGCCAACCAGACGAGCGCAATGAAAAACCGCGCGGTCGAGCGCGATGGCGCTGGCAATTTCTTCCTGCCTAACGAGCTCCGGGACGAGGGCCGAGAGCGCCGGGTGTTCGAAGGCAAAAGCGATGCCTAACAACCCCGCAATCGCGATGATGTGCCAGATCTCAATGCGCCCGCTGAAGATGAGAAACCCGAGCGTCAGTGCGAGTCCGATCTGGACGACCTGCGTCCAGATGAGAATGCGGCGTTTGTCGAATTGATCAGCCAGCGAGCCGCCAAACATCGTGAGGAAAAGCATCGGCAGACCGGAGGCAAAATTGACCATGCCGAGCATGACCGCTTTGTCCGTGAGCGTGCTCATGACCCAGCCCTGGGCCATGATCTGCATCCAAGTGCCGGTATCGGAAATCGATGTCCCAATGATGTAGCGCCGGAACGGACCCGGTCGCAGCAAGGCGAGGGTTTCGCGTCCCCACGGTTTTGCTCCGGCGCTCATCGGACGGAACAGATACGCGGTGACAGTGAGAGCCGCAATGCGCGCCCTGCCAGCGCCGCGAGGACGAGCGGGCGTGGAACTTATTTCACCACCTTGCGATCCTTCAGGCGCAGGAAAGGCGATCTCGGGCGTCGTTTCCGCGCTTTTTTCGCACGTTTTTTTGCAGGCGCGGCAGCCTGCGCGACCGGAGAGGAAGAAACATTAGTCACCGTTCTAGATTCGTTAGGCAAAGTCGCTGGAGCGGCCAGCGGTTGCGCTTCGCCCAGCGGTTGCCCGACAACGGCGGGTTCGGATTTCACCTTGATCGCAGGCGCGGGCGCGTTGCTGAGGTTCAACGCATTGCTGGAACGGAAGAGCGCCGCCATCATGTCGATCGCGTTGGGATTAAAAATGTCGCCGTGCCCATTGAGGATTTCCTTCGGCACCTTCACGATCCAGAAGGCGGAGCGCTGCGTTGCGCTCCCGGTATAATCAATCTGCCACCAGCGCCACGGCGTCGTCGTTCCCGCCTCTGTCAGCTCGCCGCCGGTGGCGAAAATCGGCGTCGCCTGTTCGTCGGTGCCGCTCGATGGCAGGGCCTGCGGAAACTCCAGATTTTCTTCAAAGGCGCGGGAGCGCGTCGGGGTTGGATGATTGATGGCCAGCGGCACGATGGCGTGATCGAGGAGCCGATCGTTATGCCCCGGAGTATGAGTAAAGAAAAGCCGCTGATTGATCCGGCCGCCGTCCGGCGCGTCATAGTTGCGGTAGAGCTTGCCCACACCGAAAAGCGTCGCGCCGACCGGGAAGGCGACGCCGGTCGCCTGATCCGTTTCGGAAGTCACCGAGATGATGCGCGGCTCGTCCTTCATGTAGCAACCGGGGTCACCTTCCCGCTGGTAACATTTCTGTCCTGTCTCCAGGTGCAACGTGCTCACCATCATGTCGCGCATTTCCTTCGCATAAATCGACTCGGCGGCAGAGTTGATCAGCAAGACAAGATCCGCCGGCATCACCGGACTGCCGCTCAGCACGCCGGCCGTCATCGCCTGCTCGACCGCTCGCTCGACCACAAGCGCGCCAAAGGAGTGGCCAATCAAAATCGTCCGGGCGCCAGTGCGCCGCCGGGCTTCGTAAACGACGCGAAAAATGGCTTCGGTAATCGTGTTGCTGCTTCCGATCCGCACCGCCGCGTCCTTTCGATTCGGGAAGCTGACGATCTTGAGAAAAGGATCGTAGGCCTGCTTGCCGCGCCAGCCGAGATAGACGCCGACGACTTGATAACCTTGCTTAGGCACCTCGTCCGTCTGCGCCAGCTTTTCCAAGACACGGTGAAACTGCGGGACGTCGTTGCTCGCATCACTGGCATTGTTCTGCCAGCCGTGGACGTAAACCACGAGGAGCGGTTTGCTCGTTGTCTTGACCAGATCGACGGCTCGCTTGAGTTGGTCGCGATTCCAAAAATCGCCCTGCTCGTCGAACTCGATATAAGCCAGCCCATAATTCTGGTTGCCAGCAATGCCGTGCTCGACCGCGCGATCACCGAGGCGATAGGGGCGGTTAGGCAGGCATGCGGCCATGCAGAAGAGCAAGGCGACCAGCGTCGAGCGGGAAAAGAATTGCGCGCGCATCGGGGCCTGAAAGCCGACCAGTTATCAAAAGCGAAATCGCGTGGCAATCGCGAAAAACGGCGCGGCCAACGGCTAAGTGCTCGAAAAGAAAACGAAAAGACCTATGGCCGCTCGTCGATCGGCAGGACCTTTTTTCCGGGCGGCTCTCCGACGTACTCGCTGAGCGGACGATAGAGCCGGTTGTCCTCCAGTTGTTCGAGGACGTGGGCGCACCAGCCGGAGCAGCGCGCGATCGCGAACACCGGCGTGAAGAGATCGGTCGGAATGCCTAACGAGTAATAGACAGTGGCGGAATAAAAATCGACGTTTGCGTTCAAGTTCTTCTTTTCCTTCATCAGCTTGGCGATCCGCTCGGACATGTTGATCCATTTCGGCTGGCCGAGCTTCTGGCTCAGTTTCACCGCCATCCGTTGCAAATGCGGCGCGCGCGGG
>JAICXG010000066.1 GCA_025980625.1 Chthoniobacterales bacterium | reverse complement strand
GATTTTTTCCGGGATCGTGATCGCGCGTAAAGGCACCGGGATCAACGAGACTTTCACTGTGCGCCGCATCTCCTACGGGGAAGGAGTGGAGCGCGTTTTCCCGCTCCATTCGCCGCGCATCGCAAAAGTGGAAGTGGAAAAGCAGGGGAAGGCACGGCGAGCGAAGCTCAATTATCTGCGCGGCCGCAAGGGCAAGGAAGCAACCGCGGTGCGAGAATGAGGCTCAATGGTGATCGGTGATCGGTGATCGCAGATCGCAACACGATTTCCAATTCCCTGAGGGCGTGATCTTCCGCTAAAGTCTGCGCGATGTATCGCCGCTGCGGATTCCGGCATGAGAAGAGACTGCGAGCATCGTTAGGCGCAATCCGCATCGCCGGAATCGATGAAGCCGGCCGGGGCGCGCTCGCCGGCCCCGTGGTCGCGGCGGCTGCGATTTTGCCCGAGCGATTCCGGCACCGCACACTGAACGATTCCAAACAGCTCGCCCCGGAGTTGCGGGAAAAAATTTACCGCTATCTGACGAATCATTCCGAGATCGTCTGGGCGGTCGGGATTATCGACTCGGTCGAGATCGATCGCATCAACATCCTGCGCGCGTCGCACCAGGCGATGCGCATCGCCCTCGCAGGACTGAGCATTTCGCCCGACCATGTCCTGATCGATGGCTTGCCGGTCTTTCCTTTTCCGCTTCCGCAAACCGCAATCATCGATGGCGACTGCCTGAGCCTGAGCATCGCGGCCGCGAGCGTCATCGCGAAGGTCACGCGCGACAGTTTGATGAGAGACTTTTGCGCGCAATTCCCGCATTATTGTTTCAGCCAGCACAAGGGCTACGGCACCGAGCTGCATCTCCAGAAACTCCATGAACATGGTCCTTGCCCGATCCATCGCCGCTCGTTTGAGCCGGTGGCGCAGCCGGTTTTTGCCTTCTAGCCCCGAGCATTTGCGGCTGGGCGCGCGCGGCGAGAAACTGGCCGCACGCTATCTTCGCCAGCATGGGTTCAAGGTTCTCTATCGCAATTTCCGCGGCCGCCACGGCGGAGAGCTCGATCTCGTCTGCCGCGATCGTGACACCCTGGTGTTCGTCGAGGTAAAAACACGCACCCGGGAAGAGTACGGCCGCCCGATCGAGACAGTGAATCGAAAACAGCAGCGCCGGATCGTGCTCGGAGGTCTCGCCTGGCTGCGATTGCTCGGCGATCCCGATGTTCTGTTTCGGTTCGACGTTGTCGAAGTCGTCATCGCAGCGGGACAATCTCCACGAATCGAACTAGTGCGAGACGCGTTTCACCTTCCCGACCCTTATCTGTACTAACCAACGGACCTGTTACTTTTTTGTGGTGTCATTCCGGACCGACTTGTGCTAGAGCCCGGGCATGATTACGACGAGCGGGGAAGCTATTTTCAACCCGAGGAATTGGGGGGTTCGGCAAACGGGGCGGTTCATCCGTCTCACGGGAGGTGCGGTCATTTTCTTACTCATCGCGCTCGGCATGCATCTGACTGCGCAGGGCAGCACGACTGAAATACTCTACAGCTTTCAAGGTGATGAAGATGGTGAGTATCTCGACACCGATGTGGAGATTGACGCGGCCGGGAATCTTTATGGCACGTCGGTCCTGGGCGGCGACTTTGGCGGTGGCACGGTCTGGCAGTTGTCGCCGGTTGGGAATGGCTGGGTTCACACCGTTCTTTATAGCTTCACTGGCAGCGCGGACGGCGGCGAGCCCTACAAGGGGGTAAGCCTCGATTCTGAGGGTAATCTTTACGGAACGGCCGTAACCGGCGGCTCCGGATCTTGTGAGGGCGGTTGCGGTGTGGTCTATAAGCTGAGTAACTCAGGCGGCACCTGGACCCAGACAGTTATTCACGGCTTCACCGGCGCCGATGGCTCTGGTCCTGGCGCAAGGGTAACAGTCGATGATCAAGGCAATCTCTTCGGAATGACTCCGACGGGCGGCGCAAACGGCCTCGGGACCATTTACCAGTTACACCAGAGAGCGAACGGCAGCTGGGCTTTTCGGGTGATTCATGACTTTACCGGCGGCACGGACGGATCATCCGGCTCCGCTGGCAGAATGGTCCTGCGGAATGGGAATCTCTACGGTGCGGCGACGACTGGTGGACTTGGTAACGGGACGATCTTTGAACTTCGATCGAAAGGAAGCGCAGGATGGGATTTCAAGACTCTCTATCAGTTTCAAGGCGCACCGGATGGCAGCTTCCCTTATGGCGCGTTGCTCTTTGACCGGGCCGGTCATATCTATGGGACGACTTATTATGGCGGCATGGATGGTCTTGGCACAGTCTACCAGCTGAGACGCGGCGCCGGCATCTGGACCGAGCAGGTTCTCTACGGTTTTCAAACGGGACAGGATGGGAATAGCTCGATCAGCAATCTCGTCTCCGACGATCTCGGTAATCTCTACGGCACGACGAGCGAAGGTGGTCTGGGCAGCGGCACCATCTTCGAAGTCACGCCTAACGACAATGGGACTTGGACAGAAAGCGTGCCTCATCTTTTTGCCGGCCCGCCCGATGGCGCGTTTCCCTATGCCGGCATGGTGGCGGGCGACGGCGGCGTTTTCTACGGCGCCACCGTCCACGGCGGGAGCGCCGGCGAAGGCGCGATCTACAAGTTCACGCCCTAGCTTCTTGCGGCGTCTGCGCACTTCGCGGCGGTCCGCCCGGCCGCAAACCCGTCGGCTGCGCAGGAGAAGCGTGCAGCCGGAATGAAGTGCTCTTCAAGTCATCCGAGCGCAGTCGAGGGATCCCGTCGCGGAACCGGGGAGATAACTTAACCGGCAACCTTCGACTTCGCTTCGCTCCGCTTAGGATAACGAGCGGCGCGTTTTGAGAGCCGCTCTTAATAACGGTAATGCTCGGACTTATACGGCCCTTCGACCGGCACACCAAGATATTCAGCCTGTTGCTCGCTCAGCTTTGTCAGCTTGACCCCGATCTTTTCCAGGTGTAGCCGTGCGACTTCCTCGTCGAGTTTCTTCGGCAGCACGTAAACTCCGACCTTGTAGGTATCCCGGTTCCGCCAGAGATCGAGCTGAGCCAGCACCTGATTTGAGAATGAGTTAGACATGACAAAGCTCGGATGACCGGTCGCGCAGCCGAGATTCACGAGCCGCCCTTCCGCCAGAAGGAAAATCTCATGTCCGTCCGGAAACGTGTACTTATCCACCTGCGGCTTGATGTTTGTTCGCGTGACATCGGAGCGCGCATTCAGCGGGTCGACCTGAATCTCGTTATCGAAATGGCCGATGTTCGCGACGATTGCCTGGTCCTTCATCTTCTCCATGTGCGTGAGAGTGATGGCATCGACGTTGCCCGTAGCAGTTATATAAATGTCGGCCCGGCCTAACGTTTCTTCGATCGTTGTGACTTCATAGCCCTCCATCGCTGCCTGGAGCGCGTTGATCGGGTCAATCTCCGTGATGACCACTCGCGCACCCTGGCCCCGGAGCGACTGCGCGCAGCCCTTGCCTACATCGCCATAACCACAGATGACGGCGATCTTGCCGCCGATCATGACATCCAGGGCGCGGTTTAATCCATCGACCAGCGAATGCCGGCAGCCGTAAAGGTTATCGAACTTCGATTTTGTAACCGAGTCGTTGACATTAATGGCCGGAATCAGCAGCTGATTCTGTTGCTGCATTTTGTAAAGACGATGCACGCCGGTCGTCGTCTCTTCCGAGACCCCGCGCCACTCCTTCGCCAGTTCATGCCAGCGAAAAGGATTCTCGCGTTGCACATCGAGGAGGAGATCTTTGATTACCTGTTCCTCTTTGTTTGCGCTCGGTGACTTCGCCCAGTCACTTCCCTCTTCCAGTTGATAACCCTTATGAATCAGCAGCGTGACATCGCCTCCATCGTCGACCACCAACTGCGGTCCCTTGCCGCTCGGAAACGAGAGCGCCTGATTCGTGCACCACCAGTATTCCTCGAGTGTCTCGCCTTTCCACGCGAAGACCGGCACACCCGCCTTCGCGATCGCGGCCGCGGCATGATCCTGGGTCGAGAAAATATTGCAGCTCGCCCAGCGCACGCTCGCGCCCAAATCCACCAGGGTTTCAATCAAGACCGCCGTCTGGATAGTCATGTGGAGTGATCCAGTGATCCGCACACCGAGCAACGGCCTGGCCGGCGCATATTTTTTCCTGATCGCCATTAACCCGGGCATCTCTTTCTCGGCGATTGAAATTTCCCGCCGGCCCCAGTCAGCCAGGTTTATGTCGCGAATCTTATAATCGTGGGTCTGAGTCTTGGTGATTGTTTCAGTGCTCATAGATATTTTCGCAAAACCTAATGCGCCGCCTTCTTCAACGCCGCCGCCTTCGTGGTCTGCTCCCAGGTGATGTCTGCGTCGTCCTTGCCGAAATGACCGTAGTTAGTCGTCTTGGAGTAGATGGGACGAAGTAAGTCAAGCTGTTGAATGATATCTGCCGGCTTGAAAGAAAAGGTGCGGCTGACCGCCCGCTCGATGGCTTCTTCCGGCGCGGTGTTAGTCTCGAAAGTGTTAATGTTCATGGAGACCGGGTTGGGATAGCCGATAGCATAAGCGAACTGCACCTCACAGCGTTTCGCGAGCCCGGCGGCGACAACGTTCTTTGCCACCCATCGTCCCATGTAAGCCGCGCTGCGATCGACTTTGCTTGGGTCCTTCCCGGAGAAAGCGCCGCCGCCGTGACGGCCCCAGCCGCCGTAGCTATCGACAATGATCTTACGGCCGGTCAGACCGGTATCGCCTTCCGGGCCGCCGACCACGAAGCTGCCAGTCGGGTTAATGAGATATTCGGTCGCGCCGGTCAGCATCTCGTTAGGCAAAACTTTCTTGATCACCTCTTCGATAATGAAGCTGCGAATCTCGGAGTGCTTCACGTCTTTCGTGTGCTGAGTAGAGACGACGACATTGGAAATACCGACGGGGACACCACGATCGTAGATGACACTGACTTGCGACTTCGCGTCTGGCCGCAACCAGCGCACCTTGCCGGCCTTGCGAATGCGCGTGAGTTCGCGCCCGAGCCGATGAGCAAACATGATCGGCGCCGGCATCAGTTCGGGAGTTTCGTCGCAGGCAAAGCCAAACATCAGACCCTGATCGCCAGCACCCTGTTCGGCGTGGCCCTTACCCTCCGCGTCATGCGCATCCACGCCCTGCGCGATGTCGGGGCTTTGTCGCGTGATGATGTTCTGGATGTCGATCTTGTCGGCGTGGAAGATGTCGTCGTCGTTCACATAACCGATCTCGCGCACCGCATTGCGCACGATCTCGTCGATTGGCACGGCTGACTCGAGCGGTTGACCCTTCGGCAGATTCGGGATCGTAATCTCGCCGCCGACGATGACCATGTGGCTCTTCGCGAAAGTCTCGCAGGCGACGCGGCTGGTCGGGTCCTGCCGGATGCAGGCATCCAGCACCGCGTCGGAAATGGTGTCGCAGACCTTGTCAGGATGACCTTCTCCGACCGATTCGGAGGCAAAAATGAAACATCGTAGCATGTGGTTCGTTGCAGCGTTGAAGGGTTGAAACGTTAAAGCGGATTGGGTCGTATTGTCGGTTCAACGCTTCAACGCCCGAACCAACATATTGACCGATCATGATGCGTCGATATATCGTGTCCGGCTTCCATGGCGTCAACTCTTAATTTCCTCCGGCTCCTCGCCGATCCCACGCGCTTGCGCCTGCTCCTTCTGCTCGAGCAGGAGGAATTGTCAGTCGCTGAATTGCAGGACGTTTTGGGGATGGGCCAGTCGCGCATCTCCAGTCATCTCGCGCAATTGAAACGCGCCGGAGTGGTGGAGGATCGGCGCGCGGGCAAGAACGTTTATTATGGCCTAACCAACGGCCACAAACTCGATCCGCGACGGGAAAAGGTGAGCGAGCTGACGCGCGCCCTCGCGCGCGAGATGCCGGAGACCCGGCGCGACCGTAGCGCGCTCCAGGTCGTCCTGCGCAAACGCCAGGACAAAGCGCGCGAATATTTCGACCAGCTCGCGGGCCGTTTCGGGCGGAGCTATTGCCCAGGCCGCTCCTGGCAGGCGCTCGCCCACACCATGATTGCGATGTTGCCGCCGCTCGTCGTGGCCGATCTCGGCGCGGGTGAGGGGACGCTCTCGCAGTTACTGGCAAAGAAGGCGCGAAAAGTCATCGCGATCGACAACGCGCCCAAGATGGTTGAGTTCGGTTCGCAGCTGGCAAAGAAGCACGGCTTCAAAAACCTCGAGTATCGACTCGGCGACATTCAGGATCCGCCGATTGAAAAGAACTCGATCGATCTCGCCATCTTCAGCCAGGCGTTGCACCACGCCATCCATCCGGAGCGGGCGATCGCGGCCGCGCACCGCCTTTTGAAAAAAGGTGGACGCGTCGTTGTGCTCGACTTGCTCAGCCATCGTTTCGAAAAAGCGCGCGAGCTTTACGCCGATCACTGGCTCGGCTTCAGTGAAGTGCAGTTGCAGCAATGGCTCGAGGGCGCGGGCTTCAACGACATCGAAGTCACCATCGTCGCGCGCGAAAAAGAGAAGCCGCATTTCCAAACCGTCTTCGCCAGCGGGGTGAAATAGGTCGATAGCGCATCACCCTTCCCGGCCCGGCCACTTCCGAGTAATCGTTTTGACTCGACCAGCGGCTCGGAAGTGACATGTTTGTTGCCGGTAAAGGGGACCCCGTGCCCGAGCACCATACAGAGCCTGATCAAAAGGCTGATCTCGCGCTTGAGATCGCGCACCTCCTGTTCATCGATGTCGTCGGCTACTCGAAGCTGCTGGTGAATGAGCAGATAGAGTTGATGCAACGACTCAATCGAATTGTGCGAAGCACCGAATGCTTTCGTGAGGCGGAAGCAACGGGCAAGCTAATTCGTCTCCCCACCGGCGACGGCATGGTGCTGCTGTTCTTCCGCAGTCCCGAAGAACCGGTCCGTTGCGCGCTTCAAATCAGCGAAGGGTTGCGCGCGCATCCCGAAATCCAGCTGCGGATGGGGATTCACAGTGGGCCTGTGAACGAAGTGGTTGATGTGAACGATCAGATCAATATCGCCGGCGCGGGTATCAACGTCGGACAGCGGGTGATGGATTGCGGCGACGCCGGTCACATCCTCTTATCCAAACATATCGCCGATGACTTGGCTCAATATCGTCACTGGCAGCCTCACTTACACGATCTAGGCGAGTGCGAGGCTAAACACGGGCTCAGGCTTCATCTAGTCAACCTATACAAAGATGGCTTGGGCAATACGGCTATTCCTGACAGGCTCAGGTGCGCGAGATGGTGGAAGCAAGCGCTGGATTTCACGGTTAGGCCAATTCGGAGGCCCGCTTGGCCAAAGGCACTGTTGATCGGCTTGTTGGCTTTGTCTGTGCTCGCGTTGGCGATCAGTTTTTCAATATTTTTTTCCAAAAGAGCGCACCTTTTCGGCAGCTCACAGACATTAACACCCGAGAAGAGCATCGCAGTGCTTCCATTCGAGAACTTAAGTTCGGATCAAGAGAACGCCTTCTTCACCGACGGCGTGCAAGACGAAATTCTGGTAGATCTGTCAAAGATCGCTCACTTACGAGTAATCAGCCGCACCAGCGTGATGCGGTACGCGGCTAGCGCGACACGCAACCTGCCCGAGATCGCGAAGCAGCTTGGGGTGGCGCATGTCCTGGAGGGAAGCGTCCAACGCAGTGGCAACCGGGTTCGAGTAACTGCCCAACTCATAGACGCCCGAACTGATACGCATCTCTGGGCGGAAGTTTATGATAAGCCACTCGATGACGTGTTCGCGATCCAGAGTGAGATAGCCAAAGCAATTGCTGATCAGCTGAAAGCTGAAATCTCACCGAGTGAAAAGGCTGCGATTGAGAGACCGCCCACGACGGATCTGACCGCATTCGCTCTCTATGAAGAGGCTAAGGCGCTTTGGTCCGACGTCATTGACCCAATTCACGCCAGAGAGAAGTTGCCCCAAGCTGTCGATTTACTGAACCGAGCGGTCGCCCGCGATCCGCAGTTCGTGGGAGGCTGGTGCCTGCTGTCGCGCCTGCATGGGGCTATTTACTGGTTCGGATTCGACCGCAGCCCAGCCCGTCTTGAGCTGGCTGACCATGCGGTGCGGACGGCGTTGCAGCTTGAACCCGACTCGGGCGAAGCTCATCTCGCCTTAGCGATCTATTACTACTATGGCTTCCTACGTTACGACGCGGCCGCCAGCGAGCTTGCTATTGCTCAACGCACGTTATCCAACAGCGCCGAAGTATTAGCTTACACGAGCTATATCAAGCGCCGGCAAGGTCATTGGAAAGAGTCCACGCAAAGTCTGGAGCACGCATTAGAGCTGGATCCACGTAATCTTTTCATGCTCCGACAATTAGCGTTGAGCTACCAGGCACAGCGTCTCTATGCCGAGGAAGGGCGAATCTTAGATCGCGTACTGGCAATAATACCGGGTGACCCGGAGACAAGAATCAATAAGGCTGCGATCGCCCTAGATTGGCAGGCGGACATTAAGCCGTTTCAAGACACCCTCGCGACATTAATCTCAGAAGATCCGAAGGTTGCGCCCGAGATAGACGATCCGGATTACGCCCTCTGTGAACGCAGCCTGGCCGCCGCCGCTCGCATGCTCAACCACTATCCCCCTGGTGGAGTGTTTACCGCGTACGGCGTCAACTGTCCTCGCGCCTACTGGGAGGGGGTCATTGCACGCTGCAATGGTGACACAGTCAAGGCAAAAGCGGCTTTTGGCGTGGCGCGCGAAGAGGTGCAAAAAACTCTGCAAAAGCAACCTGCCTTCACTGCGGCTCTGAGCTTGCTGGCTATCATTGATGCAGGTCTCGACCGAGAAGAGGAGGCGGTGCGTGAGGGTCGGCGCGCGTGCGAGTTACTCCCAATCTCCAAAGATGCGGTTGATGGCGCGTCCTTTCGCCTCAACCTCGCGCAGGTCTACGCTTGTATGGGCGAGAAAGATTTAGCGATTGAGCAGATCGCAGAGTTAGAGCGGTTTCCGAATCTACTCAGTTATGGTTTTCTCAAGTTGCATCCTTATTGGGATTCGCTGCGCGGTGATCCGCGCTTTGAGAAAATTGTCGCCTCCTTGGCCCCTAAGGAATCGGCGCATCGAGCGGGCGACTGATATCTACTGGGTACGGGGCGATGGTGAGATTCTAGACAGTATTATGCGGGAGGAAGACCGACCCCTGCCACGTACAACACCGATTCAGAAATCCCATCTATCCCAAGGTCCTTTTCGATGAGTGTATCTTGTAGCGCGGCCGTGCAGAATGGCGCAAGGCCGAGCCATGTCGCGACGAGGCAGAACGTCTGACAAAGATGGCCCGCGTCCAAAAGGACAACGCGGTAGGCACGGGGGTGTTGATATTTCCACATCGTGCGGGGGAATACAGCCGTCATTATGAAGAGCGCAGCCGCTTCTTTTACATAGTGTTGATGCGCGCAATACCGACAGGCTTGAAAGGGTGTGGCCTTGTTACTGATCATCGTAAGATTATGGCGTCCCGGGTGATAATAATAAATGCCTTGTTGGAGACCCTTGACGCGCAGGGCCATCACGTAAACTTCCCCGGGATGCCGGGCACCGCCGGAAGGACTGGTCTTGTGAAGTAACCTGCCAAAAACGGGTACCTGAAGATAGCCGATCGCGCTCCAAGTGAGGAACAGCAATTGAGACATAGCTTCAACGGTTAGGGGATCCTTAGAGAATTGCCGGTGGGTTTTCCGTGAGATGAGGACTTGGCAAAATTCGGAGCGCGGGAGCGTGCAAACAGGAAGTTCTGTCTTCTGGCCCCTTACGGTTTTGAAAATTCTAGGTTGGGGCGTCTTCGACAACACGGATCGTTGCCGAGCGAGAGTCCAGTGATCGCGAACGTAAGCCGGATCTTTTGTAGAAAAATGAAAGCTCGCTTCGGGCAACCAGGGAGACCACTCCTTGGAAATGCGGTCATCACGCAGCCCTTGAGGAGAGTTCTTCTCGACAAGCAACCCTTGCTCCAGAAGTTGAGAGACACTGGCACGCACGCTGTCTGCCGTGTAACTCTCAAAATGAACGATGGCTTCCCCAAGAGTTCGCCATTTATCAAAGAACTGCAGGATGTCGCACGTAATCGGTCGAGCCGACACAGAGAGTCGTCTCGCGAAGTTGTGAAACACCACTCGCGTGCCCTCCCAATACGCAATTAAGCACCGAGCCCGTCTCAATCGGCTCGTGCCAGTCGACATCAGACTGACCTATAGAAGCGGTTCGTCTCGAGGTGCTGTTTGAGCCGTCTAAGCTCAAGCTGCAACTCGGTTTCAGTCTTTTCGATACTCTTGAAGATATCGATAATATTCTTTCTTTCGCCCCGGATCTCCTGTGGCTTTTCTTTTGGTGTTTTTTTGGTGGCCATTACTGGTGTTCCTTTCTTTGCGCGAGAAAATCAATAAAGTCACTAGCTGTCGAGCTTGATCGACGCACGATTTTCGTCGCACGGTGCAATTGCGCACTCGCTTCCGCCCAAATCGCCTCGTGAATGCGACCGCTCTCTGCGCAAACCGGTTGTTCCACGAGGCGCGGCGGCGCGACGTTTACCGGGTAACAGCGGCCTGCGTCGCCGCCGGATGAACGTTTCACCCCGGACTTGCATCCAACCGAGGGAAGAGCGGAGACTCCACCGGCGATGACTTCCTTCTTTCACGAGCTGAAACGGCGCAAGGTGTATCGCGTCGCGATGGCCTACATCGTCGCGGCCGGCGGCATCATTCAGCTTGCCTCGGCGATCTTTCCCGCCTGGGAATTGCCGGACTGGTCGTTGCGCCTCACGGTCGTGTTGCTGCTCATCGGTTTTCCGCTCGCGCTCATGCTGGCGTGGGCTTTCGATGTCACTCCGCAAGGTATCCAGACGACGCCGGCCCTCGCCGCAGGTCGCGATCCCGAAACCGCCGCGCGCCATCGCGGACGAAACCTTGCCCTGCTCATTGGCTCAGGCGTGATCGTCTCGGCGATCGCCGGCTTCTTTCTCCTCCCCCGCGCCGATGCGAACATGGGAAAATCGATCGCAGTCCTGCCTTTCGAAAATTTCAGCGACAAACCCGAGAACGCGTTTTTCGCCGATGGCATTCAGGACGACATTCTCACCAATCTCTCGAAGATCGGGGATTTGAAGGTGATCTCGCGCACCTCGGTCATGGCGTATCGCGGAAAGCCGAAGAGTGTGCGGCAGATCGGGAAAGAGCTGGGCGTTTCCGCGATTCTGGAAGGAAGTGTGCGGCGCGAAGCCAACCGGGTGAGGGTGAATGTGCAGCTCATCAACGCGACGAACGATCAACACATTTGGGCGGAGGATTACGACCGTGAGCTGACCGATGTCTTCGCGATCCAGACCGACCTCGCGCAAAACATCGCGCACCAGTTGCGCGCGCAACTTTCGCCGAGCGAAAAGCAACAAATCACGCAGAAAGCGACCGAGAATAGTGAGGCCTTTGACGCTTTTCTCAAAGCTCGCGAGCTCAGTGGCTCACTCGAAGACCGATCCAGGCTGAAAGAGGCGCAGCAACTTTACGAGCGCGCGATTCAGCTCGACCCGAAATTCACTCGCGCGATCGCCAATCTCTCCATCCTCCACAGCTGGATTTATCACAACTTCGATCCGTCCGACGCGGAGCGGGACCAGGCGGAGAAGCTTGCCGGCCAGGCGCTCCAGCTCGATCCCGACTTACCCGAAGCTCACCTCGCCAAGGGCTACTCGCTTTACTACGGCGCGGAAGATTTCGATGCCGCCTTGCGCGAGTTTGCGATCGCGAAAGAGGGTTTGCCTAACAATTCGGGAGTCTATCTCGTGATCGGCGCGATCGAGCGCCGCCAGGGCAAGTGGAAAGACTCAACCGCCAACCTCGAGAAGGCGGTGGAATTAAATCCGAAAGATACCTGGCCGCTCCAGAATCTGTATTTCAATTACCAGATGCAGCGCCAGTTCGATGCCGCAAAAGGGGTGCTCGATCGCGCTCTCGCCCTTAATCCGCAATCAATGACCTTCCACGGGCTGAAAGTCCAACTCGCGATCGCGGCCCGGGGCGATCTCAGCGTTGGCAAGGCAGAGCTGGCCGAGTTCGACGCGGCGAAGGCCGCCGGCAATTTCCAGAAGATCGATCCTGAGATGCTGGTTTACGCCGTCCTCGGCAAAGCCAACCTGCTGATGTTGGAGCGCAGATATCAGGAGGCGCTCGATACCGTCCGCCAGTATCCGCAGGAGCAGTTGAAGGAAAAACCGCACGGGCCGATCGAAGCCGCGCTAACCGAGGGCCTGGCTTACGAGAAACTGGGGCAAGCGGCCGAGGCCCGGGCCGCCTACGAGCGCGCGAAAGCCGGCGCAAAAGCGTCCGT
>JAICXG010000247.1 GCA_025980625.1 Chthoniobacterales bacterium | reverse complement strand
CCGTCGGTCGATCCGTCATCGACCACGATCAATTCTGCGTCCGGCCGGAAGGTTTCGAGGTAGCTCAGGACGGTCAGCAAGTTATCCGTTAGTCGCCGCGCCTCATTAAAGGCCGGGATGATTACCGCGAGTTGTGGCTCCATGCCTAACGATCGCCTAACCAATTGCGCCGAAGGCCAGCCCGAGCCCGTAGGTTACGACCGCTTCGATGATACCGACGATCGTCATTTCGAAACCCGAAGCCCACCAGGAGCGAATCGTGATGAGCGACTTGACTGCTCCAACGGCGAAATGCGCCACGATGCTGATGGCAAACGCCGCGATCACGGCCGGAAATCCGCTCATGAAAAAGAACGGGATGATCGGGATAAACGCGCCGACCGCGGTCGAAAGCGCGGCGGAAAAGGCCGAAGTCCACTGGTTAGGGAAATGATGCTGGGAAAGACCGAGTTCGTTCTGGGCCATCGCCTGCACCATCTGCTCGGGCGATTCGGCGAGGTGCTCCGCCATCCGTTGCGCTTCTTCGGGCGAAAAACCCTGGAGCTGATAAAAGAGCGCCATCTCTTCAATCTCTTCCTCCGGGTTTTCTTCGACCTCGGCTTTTTCGCGCGCGATCTCGGCCTCGTAAATTTCCCGCTCGCTCTTGTTCGCGAGATAGGCGCCGGCGCCCATCGAAAGCGAGGAAGCCATCATCCCGGCCAGACCGGCGATTAAAATGTAATGCTGCTGGTTATCGGTCGCGCCGGCGACACCGGAGACGATGCCGAAAACCGCGCCGAGCCCGTCATTCACTCCGTAGATGGCGTCTGCCACCCAGCCGCCGCCGCGGCCATGCCAGCGTTCGCGCTTCAGGATGGTATCGAGGACGCCGTTTGCGCCTAACGACGGCGGCGCGCTCGCCATCGTATTGAGAATGCGCGAGTGAGCCTTTTCTTCGAGCGCGGTTTGGCGCAGAAACTCCTGCTCCTCGGCGTTGTTCGCGTCAACGATTCGCTGCTGCGCCTGGTAACGTTCCTTATCGCGATCTTCCGCCGCTTCCATGCGCCGAATCGCCACCTCCGCGCCGGCCGCGTGCGTCCACCAGCGTTGCAGTTTTCGCCGCCAATCTTCCTTCAGGACCGGCGGCTGCGCTCCCAATTCGCGCAGCTTGTTTTCCCAACGCGTTGCGTGACGTTCTTCCGCTTCCGCCATTCGGAGCAAAATGCCGCGACGCCTCTCGTCCCGTTCATGCGCGGCGAGGTCGCGATAAACCAGCGCGGTCTCGCGTTCGGCGCGCCAATTCGCCTCCAGCGCTGCGATCGTTTTCGCCTCTTCCGGCTTCATTCGTTAGTCGTAATAGCTGCTTTTATCGCATCTCTGCAACCGCGCTCCGGGGCGTCGGCACGATTTTGCGTTTCGGCTGTGGCGCCGTGATCACGAGCGCAACTGACCCGAGAATAATCGCGCCGGCCAGCGCGGTTCGCCCCGTCAAAGTTTCGCCCGCGAAGGTCGCGCCGAGCAGGACCGCGACGACCGGATTAACGTAGGCATAGGTGGCGACCTTGGCCGCGTCGCAGTGGCGCATGAGAAAGATGAAGGCGGTGTAACCGACGATCGCGCCGATGAACACGAGATAAGCGAACGCGCCTAACGACAGCGCGCTGATTTTATCGGGATGAAAATCGCGCAACTCGCCGCCGAAAACCCCCGCAACGAGCATGAGCCCGCCGCCGCAGAGCATCGTCTGTGCGGAGGAGAGAAAGGGCGGCGCGGAGGCGCGGGCAGAGCGCGAGTAGAGCGACCCGATCGACCAGACTAACGAGCCGAGGAGCAGGATCAACATTCCCAGGCCGGCGTGCCGGGAACCGGCAGCGGCTGGCGCAAACAAGGCGGGGCCGACGAGAATTCCAACGCCGAGAAAGCCGCCGGCAAGTCCTGCCAGAACGACCGATCGCGGCCGAGGCGAGGAGCCGCTCAGCCAGGCGAGCAAAGTGATATAGATCGGCACGGTGGCGACGAGGAGCGAGGCGAGCCCGCTTGGCACCCATTGTTCGGCCACAGTTATGCTCCCGTTACCGCAGAAGAGAAGGCAGGCGCCAACGACAAAAGCGGTACGCCATTCGGCAACCGATGATTTGATCGGCCCCTGGATGCGGGCGATCACGAGCATGAGTAGACCGGCAAGAGAAAAGCGCGCACCGGCCATGAGGAGCGGCGGGATGGAGCGAATCGCAAAGAGGATCCCGAGAAAAGTGGAACCCCAAATCGTGTAAAGCGCCACGAAGGCCGCGACAATCGTGAGCTTGCGCGGGCCGCGCGCCGGTCCGCTCACGAGAAGCGATCTTCCGTCCAGGGATCGGCCGTGTTGCTGTAGCCGCGCACTTCCCAAAAGCCGGGTTTGTCCTCGGCCGCAAACTCGATTTGCCTGACGAACTTGGCGCCTTTCCACGCGTACAACTTCGGAATGATGACCCGGGCCGGTCCGCCATGTTCCCGGGTGATCGGCTTGCCGTCGAATTGCGTCGCGATCAGGACATCATCGTCCAGGCAATCGGCCAGCCGGACGTTTGTCGAATAGCCATCGTAGCTCGTGAAGAGCACATGCTTTACGTCCGGTTTTGGCCTAACGAGATCGGCAATCGTGAAGAAGGCGACACCACCCCAGCGGCAATCGAATTTGCTCCAGGTCGTAACGCAATGGAAATCGCTCACATCTTGAAACTGGGGAAGAGCATTGAACTCTTCCCAGGTGAGCGTTTGCGGATTTTCCACCAGACCGCCGATTTCGAGCCGCCAGTCGCCTAACGAGATCTCCGGCCGGATCCCGAGATCGAGCACCGGGAAACCGGGCGTAAGATGCTGCCCCGGCGGAAGGCGTTCCCCGGAACGGACCGCCGGTTTTGCCTTGCCCGCCATTTTCCGGGCCCAGCGTTCCTTGCGCTCGGTCAGGCTGGAATTGGACGCTGCCATGCTGATTCGTTAGGCGGCGCGGCCGGAATCAGACCGCCCGACTAGAGCGGCTTCGCTTTGAACTGCCGGATCGCATCGCGCAGTTCCGCCGCCCGCTCGTAACGCTCGCCCTGGATAGCTCGCTCCATTTCGCGCTCCATCACTTCCAGTTTTGTCAGCGGACGTTTGGCGCGGACTTCTTCGAGCCATTCGTCGAGAAACGCGATCTCGGAGCTCTTCGCCTCCAGCTCCGGAAATGCGGAGTGCTGGAAAAATTCCACGATCCGCTCGCGACCGGCTTCGATCTCGCGGATCGCTTCGCTGAATTTGCCGTCGCCGAGAAGAAGCGAGGCGCGGGCGCGGGTATTCATCATCAGGACGTAGGGACGAAATTGTTGGAAGCTCCAGACGAGCTCCTCCCGGTTGCTGTGTTCCTCGACGAAGGTGCAAAGATCGAGATTGCGCTGGGTGTCGCGAATCACACCCTCGAATTCCTCGATCTGAAACAGGCTGAGGTAGCGGTGATAATATTGGATACCTTCCTGCTGCAATTCGCCGCATTGCTCGGTCGTCAGCTCGTACTCTTCGCCCTTCGCGGCGGCGCGAATCGCGCGGCGTTGATGATAGACCAGACACGATTCGCAATTGTGCGGGCGCTGACCGTCGGGCCGGCCATCCATTTCCATCTGGAGCAGCCCGAGATCGATCCGGAGCTGAAGCTTTTCGCGGCCGTCCAGGCCCTTGATTTTACGCACCTTGATCGCGCCGGCTTCGTGAGGCCAGTCTTGCAGGAGGCTGTCTAGGTCGAGGCTCATCTGAGAAAACAATCGAGTCCGTGTCTGCTTTGTCAACGCGCGGCCTTCGCCAGCGAGCGGGCGCGAGCATCCTGCTTGCGCGCTTCTTTCATGCAGGCTCGCCGCCGGACCAGTCCGTCCGATTGGCGGACTCGAAGCTCGCGCCTACCCTCGGGCCGGGACCGCATCCGCAGCTATGACATGCATGTCATCCGCGTAGTCCGTGGTTCAATCTCCTACGGCTAGGGAACCACCGTGAGGGTGAGATCATTGCCGTCGCCGCCTTCGTAGCTGGCTTGGAGATTGTTCCCGCTCACAGTTACGATCGCGCCATCGGGCAGGTTGCTGAAGGTGCCGCTGATTGGGTTTGGGCTCGTGTTGCTGATCAAGGTCAGAGTCAGCCCCTGTTTCAGGCTACCCTGGGTCTGACCGCTCAGAGTTATGGTTGCTCCGTTGATTGTGACTCCGTTGGCAATCACCAGGTCGGTGCGCGATTGGTTCTTCTTCGCTTTAAAGGTGTAGGTGTAAGTCGCATCGGAGTTTAAGGTCAGCGCGCTTTGCAGAGTGAGGGTG
>JAICXG010000071.1 GCA_025980625.1 Chthoniobacterales bacterium | reverse complement strand
CCTTTCACCTTGTTCTCATCTGCGCGGTTTCACGGTTTTGGTTGGCTGCCTCGCGCTCGCGGCCGCGATCGTTTTCGCCGCTTCCCAGCAGCAAAAGGTTGTTCTGACTCCGAGCGAAAACGATCTGGTTGTCCTCAATGGCTGTGTTATTTCCGCGTGCAATTATCTCGCGGTCGTAGAGACCCAGCACAAGCTCGAGCCAAATTTCTGGGCGAAGATTCTTCTCGTGCGTTACAAGGATCATCCTGCCGGCCACGCTTATTGCGTCTGGGAAACCGAGGGCACCATCTACGGTTACGATCGCAACGCCGGCTCTTTCCCGATTCCCGCCTATGCGCGCGAGCCGAAGCAGATCGCGAGCGTGCTGGCGGATGGCTTGTCGAAATCGCTCAACGAGCAGCTCACGGTCGCGCGGGCGGAGTTTGTCGAGCCGAAGGCGGCCTCGCTCTACAAATTCTAAGGGCGCGCTGCAGTTTCCGGCTGCGCATGCCTCTCTCGGCGATCGGCGCGTTCGCGATTTTTAGTTCCGCGTTGACCTCGAATCGGCGGCTTTTACTTGCCTAAAGCCGGAAATCGCCGCTTCATTTCCCCATGAAGTTTGTTTCTCTGCTGGCTTTATCGCTCATCGTGAGCTTTTCGCCTTTGCAGGCGACCCCGCGTGCATCGAAGGGCGACTCAAAAATCACCAAAAACGAAGCGGAGCACATCGCGCTCAAAAATCATCGGGGCGCGCGGGTGACGGCGGCGAAGCTGGAAAAGCTCGGCGGCAAATCGGTCTGGGTGATCGAGGTCAGTGGGCCGAAGGCCGATCGGACCTGCCAGGTCTCGGTCGACGCGATGAGCGGTCGAGTTATCTCCGACAAAAAGAGCGGTCGTTAGGCGGAACTTCGCCGAGCTTATTTTTTGCCCCAGATTTTTTCGAGGTAACCGACGCGGCCCGACCCGACATGGTAAGCCTCGAACTCGCCCGGATTTTTCAGGTAATACTTCTGGTGATATTCCTCGGCGGGATAAAACGGTTGGCGCGGCAGAATCTCAGTCACGATTGGTTTATTGAACCGGTGCGATTTCACGAGCGTCTCCTTCGAAGCCTCAGCGACCTTTTTCTCCTCGTCGCTGGCGTAGTAAATCGCGGCCTGATAGGAGAGGCCGATATCGTGAAATTGCCCGTCGGCCTGCGTCGGATTGATGTTGTGCCAGAAGATCTCGAGCAACTGTTCGTAGGAAATTTGCGACGGATCGTAGGTGACCTCGATTGCCTCCCGGTGCTGCGTTTTGTGGGCGGAAACCAGGTTGTAGTTGGCGGTCTCCTTTGTCCCGCCGGTGTAGCCGACTACCGTCTTCGTAACGCCCTTCGCCTGGTCGAATGGCGGTTGCATGCACCAGAAGCAGCCGCCCGCGAACACTGCCGTTTTTGTTTCCGCATGGCTAGTGACGGCGAGGCCGCAAAGCGCCAGTATAAAAAAAATTTTATGCATTGTTTTGCCGTGAGACTGCCGTGAAAGAACAAATATTCCAGCAAGTCCCGCCCGGCGGGCCCTGGCCAGATCTGAAACGCGATCGTCCGCCGCCCGGCGCCGAATTCGAATTGATCCCGCCGAATTACTTTGCGCCGCTCGATCTCGCGCAGGTCTTTGGACGAACGGCGCCACTCGAGGTCGATCTCGGCTGTGGCGACGGCGCTTTCATTGCCCAGCTCGCGGCACGGTTTCCGGAGCGAGATTTTCTCGGCATCGACAAGCTCGGCGGACGCGTCCTGCGCGGGTGCAGAAAGGCAGCGCGACTCGGTATTCGCAACGCTCGCTTCGTTCGCATCGAGAGCAGTTATGCCGTGCAACATCTGCTCCCGGCAGGTTCCGCCGCGGTTGTGCATCTCCTTTTTCCCGACCCGTGGCCGAAGCGCAAACACAAACGCCGGCGAGTCGTCCAGCCGGCGTTTCTCGAGTCGGTCCATCGTGTCCTCGCACCCGAGGGCCGGTTCCGTATCGCGACCGATCAGGAAAAATATTTCGCGACTATCCGGGAGTTGATCCGGCCGGAGATGTTTGCGGAACTGACTCCGCCGCCTGGCGAATCGTTTCCAGTCACGGCTTTTGAAAAACATTTCGTCGCCGAAGGCGCGCCGATTTATCGGCTCGAGCTGCGCAAGATTTCCTGATTGAGAAAACCGGTCGCGCGCCAGCCGTTCCGGAAAAATTGCAATTGGACTGCGCCGGTTTCGTCCTGCCGGAAAAGATGAATGCCACGGGCGCGCACCATCTGCGCCCAGTCGTTGCTGATCTGCTCCCGCGCCGGAAAAATGGCCGAAGTCGCAATGATCAGTTGCGGATGGACCGCGTCGAGAAAGTCGGGGGAGCCGGATTCGCCGGTGTAATGCTGGCCTTTAATCACGATGTCGCTCCGCAGTTCGTTAGGGTGATGAAGCAGCCATCGTTCGGTCGGCAAACCGCTGTCGGAGAGCAGGAGCACGCGGTGTTTGCCCTCGATTAACAACTGCACCACGAGCGCTTCGTCATCCGCGGCTTTGCTGTTGAGATGCGGAGGAGGATAAAGAACGCGGGCCGAGATGCCGGGGGAAAACCTGAAGAAGTTGTTGCGCACGGCCAGTTCACGGCCGCTCAGCCTAACGAGAAGTGCGCGGTGCACGCTCGAACGGTCGGTCGCGCCGTTGTCAATCAATCGCCTTGGTTTGAATTCATCGAGCAGCGGGCCGGCCCCACCGATGTGCAGAGCGTCGCCGTGTGTGAGAAGCAGCCCGTCAAGCCGATCGATTCCGCGCGAATGAAGATAATCCCGCAGGAACCGTTCGTAATCGCGCGCACTTCCAACATCAAACAACCAGTCGGCGCTCGTGTCCCGCACATGGACTGCCGCGCCCGCGCCGGCATCAAGCACCGTCATCTCGGCCTGGGCGCCGCTCGGCCAGTGCGGCCGCTCGACGTAGAGGTGGCCGGCCGGCACTTCGGCAAAGACCTGCACCAGCCCGAGAATGAGTTTCGCCAGGCTCCAGTTTGCGTTGTTGAAGACAACCGAGATCAGATGCGAGAACGGCGCACTCAAGAGCGACATCAAGCCAATCGCTAGGACGCAGAACGCGACCGGCACAACCGCCAGGTTCGCCAGGAGCGAGATCGGGGTGATGAGATAGAAATACCAGATGATGAGCAGGAGCGAACCGGCCCAGGCGGCGCCCGAGACCGACACGCCTCCCGCGATCAGCCGATAGCCGCTTTCAAACATCCGCCGTCCTCGGCTAACCAGGCTGCGCGGCAGAAAAGGGTCGGTTTCACTCGGCCGCAGCAGCGTGCGAAAGATCGCATCCCGAGCAATCAGGATCGCGCCTACGACTGCGAACGAGAGCTGAAAGCCGGAGGTGAAAAGCTGGTTGCTGTCGAATGCGAGAATGCACAGCGCGGCCCCGGCCAGACTGTTGAGAGCGAAGACCGGCCGGTCGAAGAAAATTCCGCCTAACAAAAACGCGGCCATGGTCGCAGCGCGCACGCTTGAGACGTGAAAGCCGGTGATCGCGGAATAGAAAAAGAGAGCGGGGATGATGAAACTTGCGGCCGCGATTCGTGGCAGCCGGAGGAGCGAGCCGACAATCCAAAGCAACTGCGCAATGATGCCGACATGCAGACCGGCAACGGCGAAGAGATGAAGTGTTCCGGTTTGCTGAAACGGCTCCTCGATGTCGTTAGGCGTGTCGTGTCGGATGCCGAGCGCCATCCCGTTGATCATCGCGGTCACGTCTGGAGAGTTATCGAGATCGCGCGACAATGTTTCCTCCATCCAGGCCCGCGCCCGCGTCGCGAGCCGCGTCACCAAGTTGCCGGCGCCGACGCCCAGGACGGCGCCGTCGCTCGGATAGCGCGCGAAAATTCCATCGAAGATGTCGCGCCGCGCCAGATAACTTCGCAGATCGAATACGCCCGGATTTCGCGTCGCGGGAATCGGCTCAATCATGCCGTGCAGGCGAATCTCGTCTCCCAGGCGAGGAGTTCCCTTCCAACGCACCCGCACCGTCGCGCCGTTTGGCTCCGCGCGACCTGCGAAGTCGATCGTCTCGAGCTGGAGGAAAAAGGTCGAGTAGTCGTTAGGCGAGATCTTTGCTTCGCTCGCAACCACGCCCGTGACGGTGACGGGACGGATGCGATCTCCAAGCTGCGCATGGAGCGCCTTTCCCGGCGCATCGGTGATTTGGACGAGGTGGAGGACAAAAAAAGCCGCCGCCGTGAGCAACTGCGCCAGCCAAACAGCCGGGCGGAAAAGGCAGAGCACGGCCGCAGCCGCGATCGTTAGGCAAACCGGCAAAATCGGCGCGACGATAAAATCGGCCAGCACGATCCCGCCGATCGCTGCGCCCGCGAGCCCGACGAGCGGTTGCCGGGGAAGGTGAAGCAGTTTCATCGGTAAACGCAGCGGGAATCGTTAGGCGGGAAAGATTGATCGAGCGCGGGCTATGATTCGCGAGCCGTAAAGCGATTGCTTCACCGGCCTGCGTCCATATGGTTGCCTCACAGTGCCAACACCCTTTTCGCGCAGGAAGCGAACCAGCGTTATCAGAACGGGCGGCAAAAACGGCGCCGCCAAAGAATCAGCCCGGCGCGTCGGCCTCAAACCCGGCCTCGACTGGCACAAGCGCAATTTTCTCACCGAGGTGCTCATCCCGTCGCTTTTTACCAAACGCAGCGGGCTGCACGCCAACCCGCTTTTCCCCGAAATCAAGCCCGACGAGGTCTGCATCACCTGGATTGGCCACGCCTCATTTCTCCTCCAGCTCGGCGGCATGAACGTGCTCATCGACCCGAATTGGTCGATGTGGCTGAGCGTGATTAAACGCCTCAAGCGTCCCGGGCTTCGCATCGATAACCTGCCTTCGATCGACATCGTGCTCGTCACCCATGCGCACTTCGATCATCTCGATCGGCGCACACTCCGGCGCGTCGCGGCGGACCAGCCGATCGTCGTTCCGACCGGCGTCGGCAACCTCGTGCACGATCTCGGGTTCAACATCGTCCACGAGCTCGATGAATGGCAGGGTGTGCAACTTGGTCCGCTTAAAGTTTCCCTCACCCCCTGTCATCATTGGGGTGCGCGCATGTTGCACGATCAACATCGCGGCTTCGGCGGATTCGTGATCGAAGGCATTGGCCGCTCGATTTTTCACTGCGGCGACAGCGCTTACTTCCCGGGTTTCGCGGAAATCGGCAGACGTTTCCCGATCGAGGTTGCGCTGCTCCCGATCGGCGCTTACGAAGCGCCGAGCAAACGCGAGGTGCACATGAACCCGGAGGAAGCAGTGCGCGCTTTTCTCGAGTTGAAAGGCCGGACGCTCGTCCCGATGCACTACGGTACTTTCCGCCTCGGCTTTGAACCGCTCGACGAACCGCCGCAACGTTTGCTCTCAAGTGCCCGCGACAGCGGGGTCGAGGACAAGGTGCTCCTGATGACCGAAGGCCGCCCGGTCGTGCTTTAACGGCGCACTCGCGGGTTTGAAGGAACGCACTTCGCCGCGCCGCGAACTTGCCGGCGCATTCGCAGCCGGTTTGCTGGTTGTTCTTTTCTGCGCAGCACTCCTCTGGCGCAATCCGCAGTTTTTTTGGAAGGACGATTACCAGATTTCCATCCTGCCGGTCTTCGCCGATGTCGCGCGGAGTTGGTCGGAAGGGCACCTGCCGTTACTCAGTCCCTACTCCTGGGTCTGCGGGAATCTGGCCGGCGAATTTCAATACGGGACCTTTTCGATTTTCGTCAACACCGCCGTCATCCTGATCTGGAAACTTCCGCTCGCCTTCGCGCAGCAGGCAGCCGCGCTTTCCATTGTCCACTTGTTTGTCCTCGGTGCGGGTGCGTTCCTGCTCGCGCGCGGACGCAACTTGTCCGCGCCGCTTGCCACGATCGTTGCGCTGGTCGCCGCCTTGAATGGCTGGATCATCTGCTGGGGCGCGAGCGATTGGTTCGGGGCGCTCGGCGCCTTTGCCTGGGTGCCGTGGGCTTGGTGGGCGATGGAGCGGGCGCTCGATTCAGCGCGGACGAAATGGCGTTTCCTCTGGCCGGCGCCGTTCGTTTACCTGGTCGTGACGGGTGGCTTTCCCTACACCGTCCTCATGCTTGGGCTGGTCGCGGCGTGGCTCGCCTGCAAGTCGTTAGGCCAAACCGGTCGCCTTTCCTCACTCTGGCCGTTGTCGTTAGGCGTGGCTCTTGGTCTCGGCCTCTCGGGCCCGGCCTGGCTCGCCCTCCTCGATTACGTCCAGGGCTCGGCCCGCGCCGCGCAGCTCAGTCTTGCCGCGCATTGGCAATGGCTCGTCCCGCCAGCGGCCCTTCCCGGCTTTATTATCCCCGGATGGAACGCCGCCTGGACCGATTTCGCGAGCCGGTCGGTCGTGCGCCCGGCGGTGGAACTGGCCTGTGGAACGGTTCCGCCGCTCGCCCTTGCCGCCGGGTTGGTCTCGCGCCGCACTCCATTCGTTAGGCAAACAAAATGGGAACTGGCTTTGCTCGCCCTCGTTCTTCTGATCTCGATGCTGCCGAGCGCAGGCGTATTTCGCTGGAGTTTTCGCTGGCTGCCCTTGCTCCATCTCACTCTGGCGCTCGTCGCCGCGGAAGCGCTCGCGCAGTTTCATCTCCGGCCGACTTGGAATTGGGTCCTCGCCGCGATTGTTTTCGCGTCGCTGCTCGCGACTTACCTGATCCTCCCGAGCGACGCAAGCGTGCCGCGGTATAACTTTCCCGCCAGCCTAACGAATCCCGCGCCGCTCGATCGCGGCCGGCTCTATCTCAGCATCTACCCTCCTCCGGAGAATGCTTATTGGATCCGGAACCATCCCGCGCCGGTCGGTCAGGTGACGCGACCCGGGAGCACGTCGATGTGGGCGGGAGTGCGCCTGATCAATGGCTATAGCCCGATCGGCGCCGCCGGCGTGGCGCGGGCTTTCGGCTCTTACACACACGGCGAGATCGATTCTGCGATGGCCCACTATCTCCTCGCACACGAAGCTGGTGCTGGCGGATTGCTCGCGAGAATCGGAGTCGACGGCATCATTTTGGCGCGCGAATCGACTTCGCCGCCGCCGTCCGCTGGTGAGTGGGCGCTCGTTTTTTCTTCCGAAGAGGGCCGGATTTATCATCGCCGCGGCGCGTCGCTTCCCGCAATTCGCCCTGTGGAATCGATCGATACTTTGCCTAACGACAAGTGGGCCAAAGCTGTCGTTCAAGTGCAAGCACTCACCCGCGATGAGTTGCGCGCCGAAGTGGATGTTCCGTCCAATGGAAAACCCGCGCTGCTGCTCGTTTCTCGTCCGTGGTTCGATGGTTACCGTGCGAAAATCGGCCGCGAAAATCTCCACCTCGAGTCGTATCGCGGCCTTATCCCAATGATCAAAATTCCACCGGGCAGACACGGTCGCCTAACGATTGTTTTCCGGCCGTGGTGGCTGTACTGGGGCGGCGCCATGGCCCTTTTGAGTGCGACAATCTGCGCTGTTTCGCTCTGGCTGGCGCGGCGCAGCCCGGGAATCCGGAGTAACTAGCCTTCTGGACGACAATAGAAATTCGTCACGACTACGTCTCATTACGATCGCGATCAGATATCTCCAAAAAAGTAACAGCGTTGTTACTCCGCGACGGCGGCTAGCTCTTGGCGTTTTGCTTCTTTTCCCGGGGTGAACGGCAACCAGGAATACTTTCTGGCGCGATAATGCGGTGCGAGTTCAGGCAGGTTACAAGCGCTTTACCTTTCACGGTTCGCGTTTCGCTTTAACTCTTTGTTTCTTCGAGTCATGAAAACAAACCAACTGTTAGTTCGTTCGGCGGTGACGATTGTTGCTACCGGACTCACTCTGCTCACCAGCAACCAAAGCGAAGCTTATGGCCGGGGTGCCTCCGGCATGGGCATGAGCGCGGGTCACGGTGGCATGGGAAGAGGGGCCATTCAGGGCATGAGCGCGCGCACCTTCACGCGTGCCGGCGCTACCACCCACATGAATGGCCGTAACCAGATCGGCAACCAAGGTCCTCGCAATATCGTCGGAGGCAAAGTACGTGATGACCGCGGTGGTCATAGCGAACGGCGGCATGGTCGCGATGACGGCATGCGTCACAACGCCATTACTACTCGTGGCGAACGTGAGCCGGGTGATGACCATGGCCGGCATCGCGAGCGCGGTGATGACAAACGCGGCATCTCCAGTGTAACTCGTGGCGAGCGTGAGCCGGGCGATGACCATGGCCGCCATCGCGAACGCGCTGATGACAAGGGCGGCCTGTCCAGTGTAACTCGCGGCGAGCGTGAGCCGGGCGATGACCATGGCCGGCATCCCGAGCGTGGTGATGACAAAGGTGGCACACGGTAAGCAACGTAAGTCTTACTAAAGGAGGATCAAAGAAATCGCGGAGGCGGCGCAAGTCGCCTCCGCCTTTCGTGTACCGGCTTTGACCGCGCCAGTAGAGCTTGAACTCAGCGACTCGGCGTCGGCAAAACGTCAACTGGGCGCGGTGAATGCTAGGAGCCATCGGCCATCTCATAAATCCAACAAGCCTGTCATCCCGAGCGAAGTCGAGGGATCCCGGCGCGCAAGCTTCAAGGTGACTTCCACGGGATCCCTCGACTCCGCTGCGCTCCGCTCGGGATGACGCGCTATTTATAACATGGCTTGTAGTAACCGGCCTATGGCAGCGTAGCTGCGGCGATGTTTAATACCTAGAATTACCCGAGCTCGACTTATCCCACCACGTTAACTGGACGCGGGCCTTCACGTGCCGCAGGCGGCAGTCCCCGTTGTGAGATCGTGGCTGGGGCGGAGGTCGAGTAGAACGAATAACTGTCGAGGTTAAAAGCCCAGATTCGATAGGTATAGGTCGTCGCCAGCCCGACCGTGTCTACGAAAGCTTTCGCTATGTGTCTTTTCGCTGTCCATCACGTGCTTTGTGATCACGTGGAAGGTTGACGTCACGGAACGATGGAAAAGACCGTCAAGGCCCCGTTAGAGCTATCCTGGAAGAGTTGATCGCGGGCGATTACCCGCACCCGGACGTCCGAAATTCCGGTACTCGCTGGAAGCTGCCATTGGAAGCGGCGGCTCGTCCCAGGAAGGTCTTTGGCAATGTAATGCCAGGTCTGCCCCCCATTCGCCGAATATTGGATATCAAACGTGCGCAGTCCTTGTTGCGCCGCCGCTTTCCACCTGATCGGGACCTTGCTGCCGCCGGTAAATGACTGGCCGGTTTTCGGCGAGGTAAGTTTGACTCTGGGCGCACTTAAGCCCAGAGCGGGATCGGGTCGAATCGAGAAACTGCCTGGAGAGAAAAACCACTTCACATCATTCGAGTTATTGTGGGAGATAACAACCTGGCGCGCCGTATCTGTGCTTACGATCGGTAAGCGCGTGGAGTCCGCGGCCAGTGTCGGGAACAGGCCGCCATCGGATTCAAGAAAGAGGTAACCTTCAGTCGATCCATTCGTCGTGCCGCTCCAGGTCTCGCGCGGCGTCGTATGGCCGCCAGTGAAAGTTTGGCCAGTGTAATCTGTAGTGATCTGGAGGCTGCCGGTAATACGACCCGATCCGACGATGATAGGAGTCTGGTCCCAGCCCTCCTGCTCATCGCTGTCAATCGCTACCACCCGAAGAAACTGTGGCAGGTTAGTGACGGCAAAGGGCACGCTCGGGATCGTGATTTCAATCGTCCGAGCCGTAGCCGCCACATTATCCGCGAGGACGATGGGCGGCGTCGTAGGGCTGTCAAAGTTAGGGCCCTCGGGAGAAAGAAGGACGCGCTGGGTGGTCACACCGACGCTACTCGAGACCGACCAGTTCAAGATTAGCTTTTCACCGGGCTGAACGACAAACTCTGGTGGCCGGGTAATCGTATCGATGCCATACCAGCTATTGCCCAATGGGACGAGTGACACGATCGGCGGCGTCTTAGTGATATCCGGCGGTGCAGTCAGAAAAGGCAGGAAGTCAACGCTGCCGGTGATCACATCCCCTGTTCCACCGGGATTACCGGGATTGGTCGGGCCGGTGGGCGAGCCCCAGTAGTTGAGCTCGGCCGGGATGGTCGCGCCGCTGTTCGAGACACCGGTGCCGTTACCCTCGAACCAGTTGGGCAAGAGGCCGGCGCCGCTTAGAAGCAAACCGCCCTGCGGGGTAATTTGCGCGCCGATCCCGTTGTCGAATAATTGGACCTTGCTGACGTTTGCAAATCCAAAGGTGTTCGTGTTGATGCCTACCTGGTTACTCTGCAAGAGTGAGTTATTGACCTCGAGGAAACTGTCACTGACTGAGACCGCAAATTGCGCGTCATGGACAGTTACGTAGTTGAGATAGTTGCCTTCCGTGCTGTTGGTTTGAAAGATGAGCCCGTTCCAGTTGTTTCCCCGAGTGAGTCCCGCGAAGGTAATCGGGCTCGTGGGAAGCCCACGGCTGATCAGGCGCCGGGTCGAAACAAAGTTAAGCCCCGCAAAACCGGTCGATTGCGGATCGAAGAGCACCGTCACCCCAGGATCGATCGTGAGGGTTCCGCCACCATTAATCGAAGCAGTTACCAGATAAGGCAGACCGAGATTGCTCCAGCGCGCCACCGGACCGGCCCCGCCATCGTGGGCCCAGATAAGATTGTTTGTGTTTCCGGTCAGCGGCACGACCGAGCCGGGAACGAGGCCGCCTTCGATATCCACAGGATAAAGATTGTCTTGGAAAAGATTTTGTGACCCGAGGAAGAAATCGCCGCCGGAAAGGCTGAGACCGCCACCACCGGCAACATTCGTCGCCTGCACACCATCAATCGAGAGCGGCTGAATCGATTGAATGATCTCGCGGATGATACTAAGCGCTGCTCCATCGAATACATTCGTTCCCTGGACGCGCGCATACCCACGGAGCACGGTCGCGCTGGAGTTGGAAAAGATGGAGTCAGTCAGGACAACGTAACTATCAGTTAACGTCATGAAGCTGTTGATGAAATTACAGCGCGCGACGCTGATGACCGGCGGATTCGAGGGAAGAAAGATATCCAACCCGAAGATCACCCCGTTCGGCCCGGTAAAAGTGCAATCGGCAAGAGTCATGCTGCCGGGTCCGGAGCGAAGCTGGCCCGTAAAGTCGGCAAATGTCATGACGATCGTTCCGCCATCTAATGTGACGGCCGGCGGGAAGACGGTTGTGTCGGCAAAAACGACGTGACTGGTGCTCGATCCCTGAACGTTAAAGGTCCCGTCGACGGTGATCGTATGAGCTTGTAATTGAACGGTCACACCAGGCTCGACGATGACGGTTCCAGTCGCTGGAATCGTTAGGTCAGAACAAAGCTGAAACGGACTATTGGCCGCCAGCCAGGTGACCGTTTGGCCTGGGGCGGGCACCGGCGGAGGGTTACAAGCCGCGGGCAGGCGACTGGCGCTTAGGAGCAAGCTGGCCGCCGTAATTGCAACCCAGGATGTGGAAATCCAACGCGAACGCTTCGCGGATCTCGCCGGATCGCGCGGGCCAAGTGCAACTTCGCTGCTTCTATCGTCTAACTGATCGCTCCTGGACGTTTTCATAACCTGACTTGACGTTGGCGTCACCGTCACGAAGGGGAAAGATTGGAATAGTTACACAACCGTTACCTTTGCTGTCAGCTTCGCCGCGAGCGGGCCACCCTCCGATCACTTGGTCGCAGGCTTTTTGGCAGGCCATTTACCGCTCGCTCACAGGCCTGGCCGGACCGCTCTCATCGCCTGAAGCGAGATCGACGCGCACAACTGGGTCGCTCGGTTCGGCCAAAGGCCCTTCCCAGCGCAAAAACCCGGAGGGAGGAGATGTCAGCCAGATATTCGTGTCGGAAATTTTGATGAACAGTTTCGCGATCGCGGGGATCTCGGGTTTAATCATGAAGTGTTCGCCCCGGAGAAGCCGATTCGACATCCGCGTCCGGTCAGTCCCCTCATAACTCAGCTTGACCGAAACGACCCGCGGTTTGGGGGTGAAACCAACAGCTTTGAGCTCGATTGTT